>DCGA01000053.1:0-212 GCA_002314465.1 bacterium UBA1790
GACAAGGCTTCGGTGCAGTTAAAATTATATAACGAGATATTAAAAAAAGGTTTATCGGTGCGCCAGGTAGAGCAGCTTGTGAAGCAATACCGCGATAACGATGACCCCCAGGATGCAACTAATGTCAAACCGTCAAAATCCTTAACATCAAAGGATTATGAGATTTTGCGCAAGCATCTCGCCGGTTCGTTCGGCGTCAATGTGAAGTTTGC
>DCGA01000053.1:251-7622 GCA_002314465.1 bacterium UBA1790
AATAACATTCCCCTTCAAGGACGAGACCGAACTTAAGAAAATTATTAGTATCTTTGACACATTAAAGTAAAAACGGAGGGCTTTCCACACGGCGAAAAGCACGTGAGGAAGGCTGCTCGGTTGTTGGTATATACGTAATGACGCGTTTACTTTCATACTCCCTGCGACTGTGGGGCATGGCTCTCATGCTGTGCCTTGCCATAGGTGTGCAAGCGGCTGAGGTTTTACCTGAGCCCGCCGACTCCACCGTGGCCACAGGGCGTGAGAGTGTGCGTCATCGCCGCACCCAGGTAGTGCTCCCCGCCGACCAGCGCAAGGACAAGGACGCCAAGCCCCATGTCAAGGTTGTGAACGTGGAGGGCGACACCATTAAACTTGCATCGACCGATACCCTGGGCATGCTCAAGGGTGTAGAGGTGCTTAACCTCACCGACAGCACAGCTGTTGCCGCCCTTGGCAAGAAGCGCGAGTTCAATCCCAACCCTACCACCGCGTTGTGGATGAGTGCGCTGTGTCCCGGTCTGGGTCAGGTATATAACCGCCGTTACTGGAAACTGCCCATCGTGGTAGGTGCCTTTGTGGGCCTCAGTTACGGTACTTCGTGGAACAACCGTATGCTGCAGGACTACTCGCGTGCTTATCGCGATGCGATGGACGACGACCCCGAGACCCGCAGCTACATGAACTTTTACCCACCCACGGTCAAGGAGAGCGACCTCGACATGGAGTGGCTCAAGAAGGCATTAAAGAACAAGAAAGACTACTATCGCCGCTATCGCGACATCTGCATCCTGTCGATGGTGGGTGTGTATGCCCTCACGATTATCGATGCCTATGTAGACGCCTCGCTAGCACACTTTGACATCTCGCCCGATCTCTCCATGAGCGTTGCTCCCACGGTGATGGACAACCAGTATTCCATGGCAGGCAAGCCATCGCTGGGAGTGCAGTGTGCAATAAACTTTTAAAGCTAACTGACAAATAGAAAAATATAGAACAAAAGATATATGACGACATTACGAACCAAATTAATAGTGATATTGTGTGCACTGGCGACGCTCTCGGGCTTTGCTGCGAAACGCAACACTATTCTTTCGGTCAAAGACACCATCAAGGACAACGACATCGTTTTCCCCGAGAGTTTTGAGACCGATACACGTGAGTTAATGAAAAACTGGTATCTGCAGAACTATGCTGTGCTCGATGCCGACGTAGAAAAACGCGATGCCGGTGAGGTGAGCGAAGAGGAATACATCAAGCGCCTTCAGGCTATGCCCACCACTATTGAGATGCCTTACAACCAGATTGTACGCTCTTACATCGACCGCTACGTGAAGCGCAACCGCACCCTCGTGGAGGAGATGCTGGGAATGAGCCTCTATTACATGCCCATCTTCGAGCAGGCGCTTGAGAAAGAAGGCATGCCCCTCGAACTCAAGTATCTGCCCGTTATCGAGAGCGCGCTCAACCCCAATGCCGTGTCGCGTGCAGGTGCAGGCGGCCTGTGGCAGTTCATGGTGGGTACCGGCAAGGGCCTCGGCCTTGAGGTTAACTCGCTCGTCGACGAGCGTCGCGACCCCTATCGTTCAAGTGAGAAGGCTGCCGTTCTGCTCAAGAACCTTTATAACATCTACAACGACTGGTCGCTGGCTATCGCAGCCTATAACTGCGGCCCCGGCAACGTGAACAAGGCACTGCGCCGTGCTGGCGGTGAGGGTAAGGACTTCTGGGAAATCTATCCCTACCTGCCCAAGGAGACCCGCGGATATGTTCCCGCATTTATCGCTGCCAACTATGTGATGACCTACTTCAAGCGTCACAACATCAGCCCCAGTCTGGCCAAGAAGCCCCTTATCACCGACACCGTGGGTGTTAAGCACCGTGTTCACTTCAACCAGGTGGCTAAGGTACTCAATATGCCCATCGAGGAGATACGCGCACTTAATCCCCAGTATCGCGCCGACGTGGTTCCCGCCAGCAGCGAGCGCTCTTACAAGTTGTGCCTGCCTTCAACCCAGGTCTACAGCTTCATCATGAGCGAGGACAGCATCTATAACTATCGCACTGACCTCTACGCACAGCGTGGCGTGGTAGAGCCTGCCGGTTACTCAGCGAGCTCGAGCAACGAGGATCGCCCCTACACTTGGGAGACCAAGACTGTAACCCAGCACCACAAGGTGCGCAAGGGCGAGAACCTTTCACGCATTGCGTCGCAGTATGGCATGAGCAAGTCTCAGTTGGCATCGCTCAATGGCCTGCGTGGCGATAAGGTGCAGCGCGGCCAGGTGCTCAAGGTGCAGACCACCAAGAAGGTAAAGGTATATCACGAGCGTCCGCAGCAATCGGGCGAGGTGAGCGACGATGAAATCAAGGTTATCCACAGCGAGGCTCAGCCCACCGATGAGGAACTTGAGAATGAGCAGATTGCCGAGGTACAGCGCATTGAGCAGGAAGCCAAGAATGCTCCCAAGAAGTCTCGCCGCGTGACCGTTGAGGAGGTAGAGAAGCCTGCTCCCGAGAAGCCTGCCAAGGTTGAGAAGGTCGAGAACTCTGACCAGTGGCGCGACCGCAACGAGCGCTATGCCAAGAAGGAAAAACAGGTAGCACGCGAGGAAACCTACAAGAAGTCGCACAGCAGCAAGAGCGAAGAGGCCAGGAAGCAAGACAAGAAGTCTAAGCACGACAAGAAAGAAGATAAGAAGGCCGACAAGAAGGGCAAGAAGTCTAAGGACGCTAAGGAAGAGAAGCCTGGAAAGGGTGGCGAGTACACCATCAAGAAGGGCGAGTCACTCAGCGTGATTGCCGAGAAGACAGGCGTATCGGTATCTGAACTCCAGAAGGCCAACAACATCAAGGGCGACAAGATTAAGGCCGGCGATAACATCAAGATTCCTAAGGCTGCCAAGAAGTCAAAGGGCGACTCTAAGAAGGATAGCAAGAAGAAAAAGAAATAATCCTTCGCACCCCCAATACATGACTAAGGGCTGTCCACGCATGTGGGCAGCCCTTGCTGTTGTTATCCGGTTGATTCCTGACCGTTATTTCATGTTCTTGATGTGTTGCAGCGTCGTCAACATCTTCTGCTCCAAATTGGCGTTGTACCCACGGTTTTTCTTTAGGAAGTTGTGGGCAGTCTCGATGCATTTGATAGAGTAGTCGATGGCCTGCGGATGTGTCTCGTAGGGGTTGCTGCCTGTCATGTCACCATCATCGGGTACAAGAGCGTCGAGGCGTGTCGCGATGATATAGCCTGCATCACCCGTAGTGAGGTTGTTGATGGCGTCGTCGGCATAGGCGCCGGCAATGTGTCGCTCGGTGTCGAACGGGGGCTCTTGTCCCGTCCAGCGCACATCATCGATGCACCAGTGCCCCTTCTCGTGTTTCATCACGAGGGTGTAAGGCTTGTTGTGCTTGGCATCGACATAGGCCATGTCCACGGTCACGCTGTCATCGGTAATGTTTACTTGCTTTATCTCGTTGGTATAACCTTGTGTACCTCCTGCCTTGGTCTTGCAGGTCCAGTCAAAGGGTTCGTAGCACTCGCCGTTGCTGTTGCCCATGACGAGGTATTGCGCCTCGTTCATTACCGAGAGAAACTCGGCTGACAATAATCGGTCCCACTCGGTGCTTCCTGTCATCGAGGTGACAAGGTTGTGTATTTCGTCCTCGGTGGTGGGGACGATGCCCGGCTGTGACGGGTGCAGGGGGGTGGTGCTGGGCTTGGCTTTGTCGCCGCAAGCGGTGAGCATTATCGCGAGGGAGATGAGAGCAAAAATATATTTTTTCATTGTCGGGAATTTTAAATTTTGTGCAAAAGTAGTGAAGATTGGGCATATTAGCCCTAAATAATGTTGTTTTTTTGATAAAATGGTGGAATAAAGCCAAATATTCACTATCTTTGCCAATAGCAGGAACTGCATACGGCTCCTGACGAATCAATAAAACACAACAAATATGGCAAAAAGAGACAAACTTAAATCACTCAAGATAGAGCGTCGCGAGTTTCATGACGCAGTGATAAACTTCTATAACACCAGCGAGAACACTCCATTCAACTACAAGCAAGTATCGGCCGCAGTGGGAGCAACTACCCCCAAGCAGCGCGCACTCATCGTCGACATCCTTGAACAACTGGCTGTAGACGGTTTCCTCGTTGAGGTAGATGCAGGCCGTTTCAAGGCTGCCAACCGCTCGATGGTTGCCGAGGGTCGCTTCATTCGCCGCAGCAACGGCAAGAACAGCGTGGACATAGGCAATGAGGACGGCACTACCATCATGGTGCCCGAGCGCAATTCTATGCATGCGCTTAACGGCGACAAGGTGATGGTGCACATCAGTGCAGCACGCCACGGCATGGAGCCCGAGGCCGAGGTTATTAAGATTATTGAACGCAAGGAGCAGGTGTTTGTGGGCACGCTGAGTGTACAGAAGTACTATGCGGTGCTCGTGAGCGACACCAAGTTCCTCGCTACCGATATTTTTATTCCGCTCGACAAACTTAAGGGCGGAAAGACAGGCGACAAAGTCGTGGTGCGCATCGTCGACTGGCCCGAGGAGGCTAATACTCCCATAGGCGAGGTTGAGGACGTGCTGGGTAGCGCCGGTGAGAATAACGCCGAGATTCATGCTATCCTTGCCGAGTTCGGCTTGCCCTACAAGTATCCCGAGAACGTGGAACGCGCAGCACAGCGCATCGATGCCGGTATCACCGATGAGGAAGTGGCTCGCCGTCGCGACCTGCGTGGTGTCACCACATTCACCATCGACCCCAAGGATGCCAAGGACTTTGACGACGCATTATCAATCGAGAAACTCCCCAACGGCAACTGGGAGGTGGGTGTACACATTGCTGATGTGACCCATTATGTCACTCCCGGTACCGTGATTGACCGCGAGGCCGAGGACCGCGCGACATCGGTTTACCTGGTTGACCGCACTATCCCCATGCTGCCCGAGCGCCTGTGTAACTTCATCTGCTCGCTGCGCCCCGACGAGGACAAACTCACTCACTCGGTGATGTTTGAGATGACCCCCGATGCGGTTGTAAAGCGCTACCAGATATGCCACACCGTTACCCGCAGCATCCGTCGCTTTGCCTATGAAGATGCCCAGCAGATTATCGAGACCGGCACCGGTGACCTCGCCGAGGAGATCCTTACACTGCACGACATGGCACAGAAGTTGCGCCGCCGCCGCTTTGACGACGGTGGAAGCGTAGCCTTCAACCGCCAGGAGAAGAAGTTTGAAATCGACGAGCAGGGACATCCCGTTGCCGTGCACGAGCATGTGCAGAAAGAGGCAAACCAACTCATCGAAGAGTTCATGCTGCTTGCCAACATGAAGGTGGCCGAGCACGTGGGCAAGGTAGCCAAGGGCAAGACTCCCAAGGCGTTTGTTTACCGAATCCACGATGTACCCAACAGCGACAAACTGTCTAACTTCGCCGACATTGCGGCACACTTCGGCTACAAGGTTAAAGTGAGCGGCAATCCCCGTGACATCAACAAGTCTATCAACAACCTGCTCGCACAGGTTGCCGGCAAGCCCGAGGAGGAACTGCTTTCAATCCTTGCTATCCGCTCGATGGCAAAGGCTGTTTACTCGACCACCAATGTGGGTCACTACGGCTTGGCATTTGACTACTATACCCATTTCACTTCGCCCATTCGCCGTTACCCCGACATGCTGGTACACCGCTTGCTCGACCGATATGCCAAGAAGGGCGCACGCGGCGTCAACGAGGGCGAACTGGAAGACCTGTGTAAGCACGTGAGTGCGCAAGAGCAACTGGCTTCGCAGGCCGAGCGCGCATCTATCAAGTATAAGGAAGTAGAATACATGGGCGACCGCCTGGGTGGCGTGTTCACCGGACATGTATCGGGTGTGACCGAGTGGGGCCTCTATGTAGAACTCGACGAGACTCACTGCGAGGGCCTTGTGGGCATCCGTTCGCTCGACGACGACTTCTACGAGTTTGACGAGAAGAATTACCTTATTCGCGGTCGTCGCCGCGGCCGTTGCTACCAACTGGGTGACACTGTGACCATACAGGTGGCACGTGCCGACCTCATCAAGAAGCAGCTCGACTTTGTGATGGTCGATGAGCGTCATCCCGCCGATACCCACCGCATCGACCGACAGCCCATCACCGAACAGAACTCGGGTGTAATGGCACGCATCTCTAAGCAGGCTGCCAAGCAAGACCGCCAGCGTGCCGAGCACGAGGGTGGACGAGCATCGCGCCGTCGCCAGCGTGGCAACCAGGGCAATACCGGCCGTCGCAAGGCTAACGCTGCATCGGGCGGTTCCAAGAAAGGTGGCCGCGGAGGCAAGCGCCGTCGCTGATATACATTCCAATACATAAAAAGCAAAGCATCGCACGAGGGAATCACGTGCGATGCTTTTTTGTGTATTCTGTTATGTCATTTCTCGTCGATAAAGGTAAAGGTTGTGGCATCGAAGAGACCCTTGTCGGTGAGTTTGAGGTTGGGGATTACCGGCAGAGTCATGAATGCCAGTGTGATGAACGGCGAGTGCATCTGGCAGCCCGCGCGCGCAACCATGTCGTCGAGCTGCATGCTGCGGAATGCAAGTTCATGTCCGTTGATGGCAGTGATGAGACCTGCAACGGGTAGGGGAAGGTCGGCAATGCCGTGTCCGTCGGTTGCCGCGATGCCGCCCTTCATGTTAATGACGCGGTTGATAACCTTGACGAGCAGTTCGTCGCTTGTTCCCACGGCAACGATATTGTGGCAGTCGTGGGCTATGGTCTGTGCAAATGCGCCACACTTGAGGCCGAACCCCTTGATATAGGCAACCTGTGGTTTTGAGCCGGGAATGTATCGGTTGAGCACAACAATCTTCTGTATGTCGCTGGTAAGGGGTCGCACTTCGTGACCGGTGAGCAATGAGCCATCGGTAGCCACAATTACGTGAACATCGCCGTGTTGCGTGTTGCGGGCAATGTCCTCAACTGTTATGGGGCTTGCGTTGAAGATGTTGAAGGCAATGTCGTCGCGCAGTCGTTTCTGTCCGTCAAGGGTGCGTTCCATCTGGTTGATGGTAGCGCTGAGGCCTGCTCCCGAGTACACCTTCTCGCCCTTGATGATAGTCTTGAGCACGCGGAAGTGGGGAGTGATGTTGTCCACGCTGATAAAGTCGGCCGAGTCGCCCACCTGTAGCAGGCCCACGGGCAGTTTGTAGTGCCTGATGGGGGTGACACAGGCAACCTGCAGGATGTCCATGAGGTCGTATCCGTCGGCAAGGGCTCGTTGCACGATGCGGTTGATATGTCCGCGCACCAGGTCTATGGGGTGGCTGTCGTCGGTACATAGCATAACCTTGTCGGGTGCTTCGGCGATGAGAGGCGAG
>DCGA01000053.1:7634-9584 GCA_002314465.1 bacterium UBA1790
AAGTTCGCTGTAGCCCTTGGCAGCCGAGCCTTCGCGCAACTGCACTATCATGCCTGCGGCAACGGCGTCACGGCCCTCGACGAGGGTAGAGCACTCATGGTCGGTGCTAATGCCCGCAGCGGCATATCTTAGTCGTTCCTCACCGACGAGGCCGGGAGCATGGCCGTCAACGGGTTTGCCCGCGGCGAGGGTAGCATTGATTTTAGCCATCACCTCGGGGTCGCGGTTGAGTACGCCGGGATAGTTCATGAATTCGCCCAGGAAGTGTATGTCGTCGCGTTCAACGAGTTTTTTCACAGCATTGCTGTCGAGGGTGTATCCGCTGGTCTCGATGTGGGGCGCACACGAGGGTACGCACGAGGGACAGCCAAAGGCAAAGTGGAAGCACGCATGGCTCGCCGATTCAAGCATCAGTTCGATGCCTACAGTACCTATCACATTGGCAATTTCGTGGGGATCGCATATTGCGCCCACGGTTCCGTGCGATGCCGCGATACGGGCAAACTCCACCGGCATCATCATCGAACTCTCCACATGCACGTGGCCGTCGATGAAGCCCGGCATGTAGTAGGGCGCTTCTTCGGGTATGTCGTCCTGGCGGTCAATGGCGATGATTCGCCCCTTGCGGATAGTGATGATACCGCCGAAAATTTCGCGGTTGATTACATCCACAATGTGTCCCCTGTAGGTGCTGCGTCCGTCGTCGTGTTTCTTAGTCCAAGCCATGGTTGTATATTAAAAAATACCAGGCACTCAGTAATCCGGGTGCCTGGGGTTATTATGTTGTAATAGTTAGTTCTGCGATTTATACTGCACAAAAGCCTCGATGGCCTCATAAGAAGCAAGGCCCAAGTCCTGATAGTGCTGCGCGAGTGAGCGGTTGCGGTCGAGAGCCACTTGCCATCCCAGTCGCTCCTGGCTGTTGTCCTGGAAGGGGGTGTCGTGCAACTGCGACTGGTACTTGAGGATGCCGTCGGTCTTGTACTCAAACTCCTCGGGGCTCACGGGCACTGCCATCTCCACATGGTCGATGTCCCACTGTCCCCACTGTCCGCGATACAGCCATGTGCGGCATTGCTGCATGAAAGCCTCGTTCTTGAGTTCCTCAATCGCCATGAGAACGGCATTGGTTGCCAGCGGATGTGTTCCCAGCGGGTCGCTGGTGTCGTCGTCCACAAATATCTGGTGGGGCTGAACCTTCTCGATGATTTCGCGTATGATGTTAACATCGGCCTGGGTAACCTTGCCACGACCAAATGGCTCGCTGGTGTAGAACGGCATGGAAATCTCGTGGATGTGGTCGTTCTTAATACCCATGTGGTGGCATGCCATGATGCCCTCGCAGGTGAAAATCTGGCCCTTGAAGTAGCGCACATGTTCAGTGTCGGGCTCGCCGGGCTTCTTGTTTTCAATCGACTGCATGATGTTGTTCATGAGCACTGTCACATCATTGGTGCTGTATCCGCAGTGACGTGCCATCTTTTCGTTGACCATGAGACCGCGTATTGCGTCCTCGTCGTTGACTGCGATGTCGCCGTTGGTCTGGAACACGACGTGAACATCGTGGCCCTGCTCAACGAGGCGGCGCAGCGTGCCACCCATTGATACCACGGCATCGTCGGGGTGGGGGCTGAACACGAGCACACGCTTGGGATAGGGAACGGCGCGCTCGGGACGCGACGAGTCGTCGGCGTTGGGCTTTCCGCCGGGCCAACCGGTGATGGTGTGCTGCACATCGTTGAAGATGCGTATGTTAACGGTGTAGGCGCTACCGTAGAGTGCTACGAGTTCGCTCAGTCCGTTGTCGTTGTAATCCTTGTTGGTGAGTTTGAGGATGGGCTTTCCTGTCATCTTACACAGCCACACGATGGCGCGGCGTGTGAGATAGGGAGTCCACTCGCACGATGTTACCTTCCAGGGGAAACTGATGCGTGTGAGTTGTGATGCAGC
>DCGA01000053.1:9608-14516 GCA_002314465.1 bacterium UBA1790
CAGCCTCGAGGTCGGCAACAATCTTAACGCTGTGGTGCATCTGCAGGAACGAAGCGGGAACCTGCTCGCCCATGCGGCCCTCGGTCACGTTGAGCACTGCGGTTGCGCTGCTTTCGCCCCAAGCCACGGCAATCACATGGCGTGCTGCCATGATGTTGGAGATACCCAGTGTTACTGCGGTCTGCGGTGCTGTCTCGCACTGGAACGCCTCGGCGAGATGAGCGCGCGACTTGTTGCCCAGCAGCATGAGTCGGCACGAAGAGTTGCTGGTCGAGCCCGGCTCGTTGAGAGCCAGCGAACCGCTCTTGGTGAGCTCGCACATGACGAGGTCGAGTCCGCCGTATTCGTCAATTTCGGTCTCGTAGGCGCGACACAGTTTGTGCACGTTTTCCTTTGTTGCGTTGTTGCTGAAGGTGTGGATGTTGTTGGGATCAATGTCGACCTTGTTGAACAAGCGCTGTCTCAAGCGGTTGAAAGTACTGCGCTGCTCGTCGCTTGTAACCACGCCCAGTCCCAGTTCGCTCAGGTTGAAAGCCACCACGTTGGCAAAGCTCACTTTGTCGGCAAAGTAGAGCTTTACAAGCTGGTCATACACGTCGAGAACGCACTTGCCGGCGCCCAGACCGATGACACAGCGTCCCTTTTCCTTGACACACTGGTTGATGACGTCAACCACATCGAGGGCTGCGTCGAGCGCGCCGTCGGTGCGGGTTTCAACTACCTTGGTATACACTTTTTCAAACCTTGTGAGCGAAGCCAGTTCGAGTTCGCTCTCGGGTTTGTAGTATCTCTTTGACACTTGGTCAAGTTTAATCTTAGAACTTAGGTCAGCTTTCATTTAGTCACATATTGTATGTTGAACCACAAAGTTACGAAAAGTTAGGCAATTAACCATTTTTACCGAAAGAAATTATCCAAAATTACACGAAATTAGGCCTCGGCTATCAGATGGACTGAGAATATTGGGGAAAACGGGCGTTTTCAGTGTTTGTTGACGAGACGCTTGAGGCGGCGGTTGGCGATGACGAGGAATCGCAGCAGGCGCGGGTAGTGCAGCAATGACTGCAGCACGCGGGTCTTGCGCGAGAGGCCGTCGTGACGGGTGCCGAGTACTTGTTTCACCCAGGTATCGTCGGTGTCAACATTGTGGGTGCAGAAGGCAAGGGTAAATACCTTGAACGAATGCAGTGCCGCGAGGTTCTGCTGCAATGCCCCGTGGTCGATGAGGGTGTTCTCCATGAGGGTGAAGAACTGCTTCCAGCGGTCGAGTTGCCACAGTGAGCCGGCAATCGACAGCGACGACGGGTTGTAGTAGTAGCAATAGGTGGGGTGGTTGTACTGTCCCGCGCGATTTACATTGAAGGCAAGCCGTAGGTTGATGAGGATATCCTCGCTTGGCACGCGCTCGGGGCCGTCGGGCCACACGTCATCGGTCCATAGCGAGCGTTTGCTCAGGTTGCAGCACGATGAGTTTATGGCGTTGCAGTCGAGGCATCGCGCTATGTATTCGCTGCCGTTCATCTCTCCCTCGCGGGCATGCTCTATGGTGTAGGCATTGCCGCCTTGCGGGATGCGGAGGAAGCATCCGAATGCAATGTCGAGGTCGTTCTGTGTGAGTTTGCCGTATAGGAATTCAATGGCATCGGCTGTCAGTGTGTCGTCACTGTCGAGGTGCATTACCAAGGGCGAAGTTGCGTGGTTGATGCCTGTGCGTCGAGCCTCGGCGAGTCCGCGGTTCTCTTGACTTATTACCTTGATGACGGGATAACGCGTGGCATAGTCGCGTGCAATGGCGGCTGCATCGTCGGGCGACCCGTCGTCAACGATGATGATTTCGCTCGCGGGCATAGTTTGGGCCAGTACACTGTCGATGCACCGTGCCAGCGTTGCCTGGGTGTTGTAAACGGGTATGATGACGGCTACCGGGGTCATGGTAGGTTGCGGTATTATTGCAAAAGATGCTTGAGCTGGTCGTAGATGACTTGTGTGGCACCAAGGTGCGATTCAATGTAGTCGCCAGCCTTCTTGCCGCTCGACTCAAGGGTACCGTCGCCGCAGGTGAGGCTATCCATCACGCTGCCAAACTGCTCGGCATCGCCTATGCAGTAACCACCACCGCACTCAATGAGGTCGTGTGCCTCTTGGAACTTGTTGTGCTTGGGACCGAAGATGACGGGAATCCCATATACGGCTGCCTCGTTGATGTTGTGTATGCCGTGGCCGAAACCGCCGCCTATGTAAGCCGCCTGGCCATACTGGTAGAGCGACGACAGCAGTCCGAAACTGTCGATGATGATGCAGTCGAGTTTGGCTGCATCTTCGGCCGAGGTGACCGAGTAGAGGTCGGCCTTGCGGCCTGTGCGCGCCATGATGTCGAGCAGGCGCTTGCGGTCGAACTCGTGAGGCGCGATAATGAGTTTCATCTTGGGATGCTCGTTGAAGTAGGGCATCGCAATCTCTTCATCGGGTTCCCAGGAACTGCCCATTACCAGGGTAAACTCGGCATCCTTGACGAAGTTCTCGATGATGGGGAACTGCTTAGCCGCAGCCTTGACGCTCGACACGCGGTCGAAGCGGGTGTCGCCGCACACCTGCACGTTGTTCAGGCCGATGCCTGCCAGCAGGTCGCGCGATTCCTCGTTCTGCACATAGAGTTTATCAAAGCACTTGAGCATGCTGCGGAACATGCCACCCCAGGGCTTGAAGAAACTCTGACCGGGGCGGAAGATAGACGAGATGATGTAGGTGGGTATGCCGCGACGCTTGAGAGTGTGCAGGTAGTTGCCCCAGAACTCATACTTGACGAAGATTGCCACTTTGGGCTTAACGATGTCGATGAACTTAGACGCATTGATGGCGAGGTCAAAGGGCAGATATACCACTGCATCGACCAGAGGATAGTTCTTGCGCACCTCATAGCCGCTGGGCGAGAAGAACGACAGCACGATGCGGGCATCGGGGTTGTTCTTCTTGATCATTTCAATGAGCGGACGACCCTGCTCAAACTCGCCGAGCGAAGCCACGTGCATCCATATGTAGCCACCTGCGGGGTCCAGTGTCTTGCGCAAGTGGTCAAAGGTCTTGCTTTGTCCCTTGAGCATGAGTCGCGCCTTCTTGCTGCGCAGTGAGGCGATTCTCACAAGTCCTCGGTAGGCCAATATGCCTAAGTCATATAATGGGTTCATCTAAATCAAAAAATAGGGTTAAGGTTTCCCGACTGGAGGCGCTGCTTGTCGTGGCGGTGCTTCCACAGGGCGTTGTCGATGTAAACGCGGCACGACAGTTGCTGCCAGAATCCGGTCATCTTGTCGGTCGCATGATAGGTGAGCACGGCACTCAGGTCGACAATACTGTTGCTCACTATGTGGGCGCGCACATCGGTGCGGCTGTAAATCTTGTAGCGATAATAGGGGTCTCCCAGGTTGAGTTGGGTTCCATATCGGTCGTAAAGCGGGAACGCATCCTTGCCGGTAGAGAACTCCTCGGTGGCTTCGAGCCAGCGCCACTGGGCATGGGCGCGAGCCACGAAACGGCATGGAGTGTACCACTTGTTATCATCGCGTGCGCGTTGCATCTGCACTGCTGCTCCGGCGCTTAGGCTGAGCGACTTGAGCGGGGTGTAGCGTGCCATGTCGAGAGTGAGCATGGGCAGCAGGGTGATGTCGTCGTTCACGCATTGTCCTTCGGCTTCGCCGCTGGTCTTGGCAAGGTGGTTAACCTGCAGCCAGGTGTCAATCCCCAGCGGTCCGGCAATGTCGCAATGGGTGTCGATGAGCACATTGAAAGCCTCACGCCTTGTAGATGACTGCATCTGACGCCAGTCGAGACCCAGTTGGACATGGCCTTTCTTGCCCTTATGACGCAACAGTACGCCGCGCAGGTTGGGGGTAGTGAAATTGAGCGAATCGCTGAATAGCAGGGTGGGGGTGTTGCGCTCCATGAGGCTGCGGGGCAGCATACCCAGGGCTGCGGTCCACGGCCCTTTCTCATACTTGTAGTAGATGGTGGGCACAACCTTGTAGCCGTCGCAGCTGTTCACCATGGGCTGATACCATGCCACGCCGCCCATTACCTTGTGGGTGCCGTCCATGAGCGACAGACCCACCTCGGGGGCAAGGCGTGTGAACAGGAATGTCTGGTCGGGAGTTTGCTCGTCGCCGCCCTCGCGGTTCTGGAACACAGCCGACATATCAACGCTCCATGCCACCTCTTGCGCCTGTGCCGCAACGAGCGACACAAGCACTATGGCTGCTATTACTGCTAATCGCTTATACATCGTTGTAGATGTGCTGTTATGCCTCAACGGGATGGATGTTCTCAATGCCGCGCTTGATGCGTGCGATTGTTTCTTCCTTGCCCAGGAGTTCGGTGATGAGGAACATGTGAGGACCCTTGCACTCGCCCACAACGGTGAGGCGGAATGCGTTCATTACATTGCCCATGTGGTACTCGTGAGCCTTAATCCAGTCGAGAACGATGGGTTCGCTTGCCTCGGCGCCGAAGTCCTCGATACCCTCAAGAACTGCGATGAGTTCGTTCATGAGTACGTCGGTACCTTCTTTCCAACGTTTCTTGATATCTTTCTCGGCATAGGCCTCGGGGGCTTTGAAGAAGAACGCGCAGTTGTCCCACAGGTCCTTCACAAAGTTACAGCGGTTCTTGACCAGACCCACTGCGGTTGCGATATACTCGTCGGTGAATGACGCTGCATCCACGCCATGCTGTGCAAGAACGGGTTTGAACAACTCGGCAAGGTCGGCATCGGGCATTGCTGCGAGGTACTCGTGGTTGAACCACTTGCCCTTCTCGTAGTCAAACTTAGCGCCCTTCTTAGAGCAGTGCTCAAACGAGAACTCCTTGATGAGGTCGTCCATGCCGAACATCTCGCGGTCGTCGCCGGGATTCCAG
>DCGA01000047.1:0-237 GCA_002314465.1 bacterium UBA1790
ACCAGGCAATTGTTGTTGTAGGTGATGTAGACGTAGACCGTACCGAGGCAAAGATCAAGGAGATGTTCGGTTCAATCCCCGCTCCCGCCGCCGATGCAGCCCAGGTAGTTGACGAGGTAGTTCCCGACAACGACAACATGATTGTTGTTGTAGACAAGGACAAAGAGCAGCAGTACAGCATCATCCAGCTGATGTTCAAGCACGAGGCAACCAAGCCCGAGGAGAAGTCTTCACTCA
>DCGA01000047.1:255-4427 GCA_002314465.1 bacterium UBA1790
CAGGACTATGCAGTAGACATGGTTACCAGCATGCTCAACCAGCGTTTTGCAGAGAAGGCAAAAGAAGCCGACTGCCCCTTCATCCAGGCAGGATGCCAGGACGGCCAGTACATCTTTGCAAAGACCAAGGATGCGTTTACCGCTTACACCCTTCCCAAGCCCGGCATGAGCGAGCAGGCACTCAAGGCAGTAGTCCTCGAGGTTAAGCGCGCCACCGAGCACGGCTTCACCGCTACCGAGTACATCCGTGCCCGTGAAGAGTACTTGAGCCGCCTCGAGAAGCAGTACAACGAGCGTAACAAGATTTCAAACGAGCATTACGGTCGTGCATATGCTGCACACTACCTGAGCAACGAGCCCATCCCCTCAATCGAGGATGAGTATGCAATCATGAAGCAAATCGTTCCCAACCTCCCCGTAGAGGCAATCAACCAGTTCCTCCCCGAGGTAATCAGCAAGGACGAGAAGAACGTTGTAGTTCTCAACATGAACCAGGAGAAGGACGGCGCAACATATCCCGAAACAGCCGCTCTCAAGGCAGCCGTAAACGAGGCACGCAACACCGCTGTAGAGGCCTATGTTGACAACGTGAAGAACGAGCCCCTCATCACTAATCTTCCCAAGCCCGGCAAGATTGTAAAGGAGAAGGCTGGCGACAAGTTTGGTTACACCGAGCTCACACTGAGCAATGGCGTAAAGGTTGTCCTCAAGAAGACCGACTTCAAGGAGAACGAGATTCTCATGGAGGCAGAATCTAAGGGTGGTAGCTCACTCTACGGCAAGGCCGACTATGCTAACATCCAGTTGTTCGACTACGTGAACATGCTCAGCGGTCTTGGTGAATTTGACAACACCGAGCTCGAGAAGGCACTTGCCGGCAAGCAGGCAAGCGTGAGCCTGTCGCTCTCAACAAGCTATGAGCGCCTCAACGGTAAGTCAACCGTTAAGGACCTTGAGACAATGTTCCAGCTCGCTTATCTGCGCATGACCGATGTACGCAAGGACGAGAAGGCTTGCAACAACCTCATGAGCCAGCTCGAGACCGTTCTCAAGAACAAGGGTCTTCAGCCCGAGGCTGTATTCAGCGACTCGGTTGATGTAACAATCAACAACCACTCATGGCGTGAGATGCCCTTCGAGGCAGAGAACCTGAAGGATGTGAACATCGACCGCATCATGCAAATGACCAAGGAGCGCACCGCCAACGCTGCCGACTATACCTTCTACTTCGTAGGTAACTTCGACAACGACAGCATCCGCAAGTACATCTGCCAGTATATCGCAACGCTGCCTTCAAAGGGCAAGCCCGAGAACTACAAGAACGTGGCTGAGCGTCCCAACAAGGATGTCGTAAACCAGTTCACCCGCAAGATGGAAACCCCCAAGGCCAACGCCCGCATGTACTGGTACACATTTGACAAGACCCCCAGCAGCGTTGAGAACAGTGTAAAGGTTAAGATTGCCGGTCAGGTACTGAGCAAGATTTACCTGAAGAAGATTCGCGAGGATGCAGGTGCCGCTTACTCGGCAGGTGCACGCGGTGGCGAGCAGACCATCGGCGACATGACTTACACATTCATCACAGGTTCTTGCCCCTTCAAGCCCGAACTGAAGGATCTGGCCCTTGGCATCATGCGTGACGAAATCAAGAGCATTGCCACAACCATCGACGAGCCCACCCTCAAGGAGATTAAGGAAGTCATGGTTAAGGACTACGACACCAACTGCAAGGAGAACAACTACTGGCTGGGCGTACTCAGCATGTATGTAGGCAAGGGTAAGGATGTCCACAGCGGTTACAAGGCAGCCATCGAGGCTCAGACACCTGCAAGCGTGAGCGCATTCGTTAAGAATACACTCCTGGGCAAGGGTCACCACGTGGAGGTTATCATGCTCCCCGAAGAGTAAAAACACAACAGGCTGATGGCCCCGGTGGCCAAAGGCGACAATATCACACAAAACGAGGCTGTGCCGCATTGCGACACGGTCTCGTTTTTTATGCACGGGAGGTATTGCATATATTTGAGAAAATTGCTAATTTTGCTACATAACTTAAAAACTAAATCAAAAACTAAATATTATGCACGTAGCAATAGCTGGAAACATCGGAAGCGGCAAGACCACACTCACCAAGATGCTGGTGAACAAGTATGGTTGGATTCCGCAGTTTGAGTCGGTCGAAGGCAATCCTTATCTTGAGGATTACTATGCCGACATGAATCGTTGGTCATTCAACTTGCAGGTATACTTCTTGTCGAAGCGTTTTCGCGATGTAGTGGAAATAAGCCAAAGCAACAACTGGATTATCCAGGACCGTACAATCTTTGAGGACGCCCGCATCTTTGCACCCAACCTTCACAGCATGGGCCTGATGAGTGACCGCGACTTCAAGAACTATAGCGAGCTCTTTGACCTTATGATTTCGCTCGTGAAACTGCCCGACCTGCTCATTTACATCAAGAGTACTATTCCTAACCTTGTGAACCAAATCCAGAAGCGAGGCCGCGACTACGAGAAGAGCATCCGCATTAACTATCTGCAGGGTCTCAACGACCTGTATGAAGGCTGGATTGCTGACTACAAGGGCAGAATCGTTGTAATCGACGGCGATACATGTAAGTTTGAGTCTAACCCCGAACATTTCAAGATGGTAACCGACCAGATTGAAGCCGTGTTCCCCGAACTGAAATAACACCATGCACGTAGCAATAGCCGGTAACATAGGCTGTGGCAAGACCACGCTTACCAAATTGCTTGCCAAGCATTACAACTGGACTCCAAAGTTTGAGACGGTGGTGCAGAATCCTTATCTTGAGGACTATTACCACGATATCATGCGCTGGTCGTTCAACCTTGAAGTGTTCTTCCTCAAGGAGCGTTTCCGCGACATGGTGGAGATGAGCAAAAGCGGCGAGAATGTGATTCAAGACCGCACCATATATGAGGGCGCCTATGTGTTTGTTGCCAACAACTACCGCATGGGTCACCTGTCGCGTCGTGACTTTGAGACCTACATGGACATTTTTGACCTTGTCGAGGGTCAATTAAAGCTGCCCGACCTGATGATATATCTCAAGGCTGATATTCCCCATCTGGTATCCAATATCCAGAAGCGCGGACGCGGCTATGAGCAGACTATCCAGATTGAGTATCTGCGTGGCCTGAACGAGCTCTATGAGAATTTCATGAATAACCAGTATAAAGGCAAGGTTGTGACCATCGACGTCGATGGGCTTGACTATGAGCACGACCCGCAGGCACTGCAGCAGGTAATCGACCAAATCGATGCCTTCCTGGCCGAGGAGGAATAACCCCTGACATCTTAACCGACAGAATAGCAACGAGGCTGCTCCCATGCTGGGGCAGCCTCGTTGTATTATGGGGATGTGCGTTGATTATTTTAACGCTTCCATGATCTTTGCTTCGAGTTCTTCGGCGAGTTCGGGGTTGTCGGCCACCATCTGCTTGGCAGCGTCGCGGCCTTGTCCCAGTTTGGTTCCCTCGTAAGAGTACCATGCGCCGCTCTTCTTCACGATGCCGTACTGAACGCCGAGGTCAATGATTTCGCCAATCTTGCTGATGCCCTGTCCGAAGAGGATTTCGAACTCGGTCTTGCGGAAGGGGGGAGCCACCTTGTTCTTAACGACCTTAACGCGTGTGAGGTTACCGGTTACCTGCTCGCCGTCCTTGATTTGCCCGATGCGACGAATGTCGATGCGCACGCTTGAGTAGAACTTGAGAGCGTTACCGCCGGTAGTGGTCTCGGGATTGCCGAACATCACGCCCAGTTTCTCGCGCAGCTGGTTGATGAAGATGCAGCAAGTGTTGGTCTTGCTGATGGTGCCGGTGAGTTTGCGGAGCGCCTGCGACATGAGACGAGCCTGCAGACCCATCTTGCTCTCGCCCATTTCGCCTTCGATTTCTGCCTTGGGAGTGAGTGCAGCAACCGAGTCGATAACGATGACGTCGATAGCCGAAGAACGGATAAGCTGGTCGGCGATTTCGAGAGCCTGCTCACCGCTGTCGGGCTGTGCAATCCACAGGTTGTTGACGTCAACGCCCAAGCTCTCGGCATAGAAGCGGTCGAAAGCATGCTCGGCGTCGATGATGGCAGCGATGCCGCCCTGCTTCTGTGCCTCGGCGATAGCGTGGATAGCGAGGGTTGTCTTACC
>DCGA01000063.1:0-13952 GCA_002314465.1 bacterium UBA1790
TCATCAACATTATCCTCGGCAAGCAATAACATGGTTGTGTGCGTGACGGCTTGGCCGTCACGCGATAATTAACATTAAAAAATGAAAATACTAAATAAACTATTCTTCTTGGCTCTCATGCTTGTTGCCGCCATTCCGGCACAAGCATTGACCCAATGGACCATCAATGGCAAGGCCTATCAGGTCGACACGCTCATCTATCCCCATCCCGCGGGACCCGGCGTCACCCTGTCGAAGTATGACCTGCCCGAACTTCCCCTCAAGGTGAGTGTCATGGAGGTGGACCTTAAGAATCCCTACATCGACTTTGAGACTTGTCTTGGCGGCGAGAGCGCAGTGGGATGCGAGACTCCTCCCAGCATGATTGCCCGCAACACTCGTCCCGGCCACGATGTGGTGGGCGCGTGCAACGGCGACTTCTACATGACCTCGCCCCCTGCCGAGGTAGGTATGCCCCGCAGCGGACAGTTGCGTCGCAGTGAGGTGGTCGTTAATCCTGTGGGCTCGGCTTGCTTCCTCCTCGACGAGAACAATCGTCCCTATATCGACCGCGTCGATTTCAGCGCAAAGGCTGTGCACGGTTCTACCTCTTTCCGCGTTCACACTGTGAACATGCTGCGCCTTGAGTATGAAACGACCAACGGCAACCAGACTTTCCTCTTCACCAATGCCTATGGCAAAAACACCTATGCCTGCGCAAGCGGCAAACTCGTGCTCATCTCTCCCAAAGCGGGCAATTTCGCTTGGCGACCCAATTCAAGCGAGACTTGCGTCGTTGAGAAGGTGATTGATGCGGCTGGAGCCATACCCATCCCCGAGGGCAAGGCTTACATGTGGATGCAAGGCAACAATGTGGACTATGCCACTGCCATGAACGTGGGCGATGAAGTTACTATCAGCCTCAGCGTGGGATTGCGCTCGCAGAGTGTTGCCGGCATCAACCTCAAGGAGATGGTGGGTGGCAGCAACACTATCATCATGCGCAACGGCAAGTTTGAAGAAGGTTGGGAAGAACGCCATCCTCGCACTTGCATCGGTTTCACTGCCGATAGCACACGCATGTTCATCGTCGTTATCGACGGCCGCAGTCTTAAGTCTACTGGTGCTACCATGACCGAGGCATTCGGTATCTTCACCGAACTGGGTTGTGCCAATGCTGTTAACCTCGACGGCGGCGGTTCTACCTGTATGGTTGCCAACGATGAGGTTATCAATACCCCCAGCGACGGCCCCATCCGTGCCGTGGGCAACGGTTGCTTGCTCATTAGTAATGCTCCTGTCGACGATGCAATAGGTATCCTCAACTTTGCTCCCCGCAGTTACAACATCTCTACTGCAGCGGTTCTTTATCCCGAGGTGTGGGGCTACAACAAGTACGGACTGCTCAAGAACCGCAATGTTCAGGGTTGTACCTTCACCTGTGACCTGGGTTTGGGTACATTCGACGAGAACGGCACTTTCACTGCTTCGCTCACTCCCTGCGTGGGCTACATCTATGCCACCATCGACGGCATTTCCACTAAGCAACTCGTTACTGTCAATGCAACCGAAATGTCTATGCGTTGCGACAGTGTTGTTATCGACAAGAACCACCCCTATACTGTTGAGGTGATAAGCGTGAGCGGTGAGTCGACCGACCTTGTTAACCCCTCTATCTTCAACTGGACAGCAGTGGACCCTTCGGTGTGTACTGTAAGTGATGCCGGCGTGATTACCGCAGTGGCCGACGGCCGCACTCTGGTTATCGGTGAGGCGGGTACCTTTTGTGACACCCTCGTTGTAAATGTGCAGAACCCTAAGGCACGCATCACTTGCATCGAGGATGCACCCATCAACCCCGATACATGGACTGTCTCGCAGAGCGGCGGCAAGAACCGCACCGTCACTGCGCTCGACAATGGTCTCAAGATAGATTTTACCGGCGCTTCATCGCGCAGTGCCTACATTAAGTTGGCCAAGAAACTCGACCTGTGGGGCATACCCGATACCATCCGCGTGAGATATCGTCCCAACGGGCTTGAGATTAAGCGCGTTACCCTGTCGGCGTCGGTTCTCAACGGCAACCAGGTCATCAGCGATATCTCTGAGTGCGATACCATCGGTAACGAGTGTGTTGCCTGTCTGCCCACAGCATCGTGGTGCGACGCTGCCGACCTTAGCAGTTATCCCCTCAACTTCGTCTACCTCTACTTTCTCACAGGAACTCCTACAACCGGACAGGAATACTCGTTCGAGGTCCCTGGCATCGAGTTGATTTACAACTATGAGGATGAACCTGCCGTTGCAGGCGACGTTAACGGTGACGGCGTGGTCGATGTTACCGATGCTAATCTCGTCATCAATGCCGTCCTGGGCAAGCCCAGCGAGGGCGTTACCGACGTTAACGGCGACGGTGTAGTAGATGTGAGCGACATCAACCTCATAATAAACATTATCCTCGGTAAGTAATCAAGGATTAAATCACAATAGGACTTCGCGTTAGTGCTCTAACGCGAAGTTTTTTTGTGGAAAAACAATATGGGTTGTTGGCGTTTCTTCAAAAAAGTGGCACACATTTTTTGTTATTCATACCTCGTTTTTTATTAGAATTTACTAACTTTGCATGACAAATTTAATCAACTTTACATTATTATGAGGAAATTTTTGACTTTACGTAGTTTAATGCTCGTTGCTACCGCCGCCCTTGGCCTCTATGCAACAGCACAAAACGGAGCTCCCCACACCATCACAGCACAGGCTGCTCTTGCCGATGTGAACCTCTCGTGGAAGGCTCCCGCGTCACCCATCACGCTGCAATGGCACGATGGAAGTTCTTACAATGGCATGGACGGCAAGGCTGCCACTCCCGGCACTACCCTGGTGTTCTATGCTGCCAACAAGTTTACTCCTGCCGACCTCAAGGCAGTTGTTGGCCAGCAAATCAAGTCCATCTCTTTCTGTGACTACCGTCACTGCTACAAGATGAATGTTCAGATTTATGAGAACAAGAATCTTGTTGTTGACAAGGCTGCCGACCTCACCACCTACACTAAGAACGAGATGAAGGAGGTTACCCTTGATGCTCCCTACACCATTACTGGCGACAAGGAACTCCTTATCGTGGCTCGCTTTGAGTATGGCTACACATTCTCACTCACCGCGACTACCGACCGTTATCCCACTCCCGGTAAGGGAGATATCTACTCTTACGACGGTAAGACCTGGTATCAGGGTGCTGTAGGCGACTTCATGGTTACAGCCAACCTCGTCAATAACTGCACCGACGAGCCCCAGGGCTACAACGTGTATCGTGACGGCGTTAAGGTTAACGATGAACTCATCACTGGCACTGCCGTTACACTCAAGGATGAGCCCGCTGGCGAGCACTCTTATGAGGTTGCTGCTGTATATGCCGACGGCGAGAAGAAGGGCGCTGCAGTCAAGGCTGCTCCCCAGGCTCTCGCAAGCCTCATGCCTGCTGCCGCTACCTTCACCGGCACTGCAACCGAACTCAACGGTACTCTCTCATGGCAGGCTCCCCTCAAGCCCGGTTCTTCACTCACATGGAGTGGCGATGTAGCTGGCCTAAGCATCGGTGGTACTGCTTCAAGCAATACTAAGGTTTGGATTAAGCAGGAGTTTGATGCTACCGACCTTCTTGCTTTCAAGAACTATCAGATTAACAACATCAGCGCCTACGTTAACGAGGCTACCATCACTGGTGTTACTCTGGTCGTATTCAAGAATGGCGTTGTCGACTATTATGAGGCTCTGAGCGCCGATGCAGTATCGGCTATTACTGCCCCCGCTTGGAACACATTTAATATGTCTATTCCTTATGTTATGGAGCCGGGCAACACTTACTCTTTCGGTTGCTACTATCTCCACACTTCGGGCACTCATCCCGTGGGCGTGGACAACACCACTGCAGTGGCTTCTAAGGGTAACAGCTTCTCTGTATCATCGGCATCTTCTACATTTGCCAACTCTAAGCCCACCTGGAAGACTCTTGCAGCAGGTAATATCGCCGGTAACTTCATGCTCAAGGCTGGTGTTTCACCCGTAGGCGAGGCTACTGCCGAAGTTGCAGTCACTGGCTACGACCTCTATCGTAATGGCGAGGCTGTTGCCACTGGTCTCACAGCAACTTCTTTCGACGACGAGGTTGAGCAGCCCGGTCTCTACGAGTACACACTTGTTACCAACTATGACGGCAAGGTCGCTCCCGAGAAGAGCCTCACACTCACTTATACAATGCCCGCTGCCTATAACGCTCCCATCATCACCTCAAGCAACTACAACGAGGAAACTAAGGAAGTGTCGGTAGCATGGAGCGCAAGCGCTACCGAACTCAAGAAATATGGTACTGCTTCTTATAAGGTTGGTTTCGACGAGGAGATGGCAATGGTTTACGGTGCTAAGTTCACCGCTGCCGAACTCGCTCCCTATGCAGGCTACAAACTCTCATCAATGAAGTTCTGTGTGGGCGAGGACGTTGCCTTCAATCTGGAGGTGCGCACCAGCGCCAACGAGGTTCTCATGAGCATCCCCTTCGCACAAGGCGACATCACTCCGCTTTCTCTCTACACCCTGAGTATTCAGGATGATGTTATCATTCCCGAGGGTAAGGACCTTTACCTGTGCTACAAGATGACTGCCGCTGCAGGTACCGATCCCATCATCATCGATGCCGGTCCGCTCGTTGACGGTGGCGCTATGATTAGCCTTGCCGACGGCGCAAGCTGGATGAAACTGGGTACTATCAACAGCACTTACAACAACTACAACGTTGTCGTTTCGGCTACCGCAATGCCCGCCGATGCTGCTTCGCCCAAGCAGGAGATTACTCTTGGCCGCGAACTCTCCGACAATCTTGAGGCTATCACCATCAGTGCCGAAGAGGCTCGCGAGGCTGCCGCCAGCGGTTTAGGCGTTGAGGCTAACGTTGAGGTTAGCGCTCCCGCTAAGGCTCGCAAGGCTGCCGCTAAGCCCGTGGCTAAGTCGTATGTAGTGACTCGCAACGGCGAGGTCGTTGCCGAGCAAGAGGCTTCTACTTTCACCGAGACTCTCAACGAGTACGGCACATTCAACTATAATGTTTATACAGTATTTGAGAATGGCTGGAAGTCTCCCGCAAGCAAGACCGTGACAGTAGAAAACTTCATTGGCCAAAACTCTCCCGCTCCCTTCGACCTGCGTGGCGAGGGAACCGACGATGGTACGCTTGCCCTCACTTGGGACGCTCCCGGACTCGTTCAGGAACTCACTTACCAAAAGGATTATAATAGCGACCTCAAGGTCGGTATGACTGGTTCTGGTACTCGCGAGGGCTATCAGGCTATCCGCTTCACAGTCGACACTCTTCAGAACTACGTAGGCCAGAAGATTACCCACATCAAGTTCAAACTCTCTGAGGCTGTAAGCACAGCGTCGGTATTTGTGCTCTGCGGCGAGAACGTTCTGTATGAGCAGGAGATGAAGGAAGGCGAGTTCAACATCGGTTGGAACGTCGTTCGACTCAACACTCCCTTCGTTATCCCCGAAAACCTTGATCAGGACTTCGGTGTAGGTTACCACGTTACTTATCCCAACGGCGCTAAGCCTCTCACACTCGATCCCACCCCCGCGTTGCCTCTCTACAACGATATCATTTCGGGTAGCGGCTCATTCGGTTACTGGTATTCACTGTACACCAAGTTCAAGCAGAACTATGGCTTCCGCATCAGCGCAGTGCTCCAGAAACAGGACGGCGAGGCTGCTCGCAAGGTGGCTCGCAAGGCCGAGGCCGATGTGACCTATAACGTATATTGCGACGGTTCGCTCGTGGCAAGCGGTGTTACCGATACTGCTTACGACGTAGTGAGTGCTGCCTATGGCGACTACACCGTTACTGCCGTTACGGCTGGCGAGGAATCGGCTCCCTCTAATGTTGTTACCTATACTCAGGTTACTGCAGTTAACGACCTCAATGCAGGCAAGACCGTTTCAAGCGTGCGCTACGTCAATGCTGCCGGTATCGAGGCAACAACTCCTTTCGAGGGCGTGAACATTATGGTAACAACCTATAGCGACGGTACTAAGGCTGCCACTAAGGTTATCAAGTAATCCATCCATCACTCTATAGATTTAAGGGACCGCTCCACTGCGGTCCCTTTTTTGGGTAAAGTTTCGGCAATAATGCATCGAATAATTACAAAATGACACCTATTCTCGCTGTTTTGCTTGCTTTATTGAATACTTTTTGTTACTTTTGCACCACTTTACTAACAAAAATGTTTTATTATGAGAAAAACCATTTTACTCTTCTGTGTAGCGGTTGCTACAATGTTTTCAACTTCTGTATATGCTCAGAATGCATGGGGCCTTGCTGGTAGTGGTACCAAGGCCGATCCTTATCAAGTGACATCTGCTGCCGACTTTGCTGCTTTGGCCAACAATATCTCGGCCGAGAACAAAGGTACCGGCGAGTATTTCAAACTCATGAACGACGTGGACTTTGGCGGTACTGCCGAGAACCCCGTTGAGTATCCCAACATCGGTAAGACTGGCGTTAGTTCGCTCACTAATATGAACTACGGTTTTGATGGAACTTTCGATGGCAACAACAAGACTATCAGTGGTATCTATGCTACCAACAATGCCAAGAATACTAACGGTTATTGGAACGCATTGTTCTGTGCAGTCGACACTAATGGCGTTGTAAAGGATGTCGTTATGGGCAAGAACAACCATCTTGTAGGCTACACTTATACATCTTCTATTGTAAGTATTAACCGTGGTCTCGTGCAGGGTTGTACCAACTATGCCGACATGACTAACGAGAACAGTTATGCTGCAGGTATCTGTGGCTTCCTTCTCAACGGTCTTGGTTCAGTTGTTGACTGCACCAACTATGGTAACATCACTTCTAAGACTTATGCTTGTGGTGTTGTAGGTGGTTCTCAGAACATCTTTGGCGATGTTACTTACACTACCAGAGTTAGCGGCAATGTGAACCATGGTAAGATGCTGTCTACTGCTGGTACAGGTGCTTCTGGTATCATGGGTATGTTCTGCGGTGGTGAACTCACTAACAATACTAACAACGGTGAGATTGACGGTTCGGCTACCAATGGCACTTATGCTGCGGGTATTGTCAGCAGCCTCTTTAAGTTCAACGATAATATGTGCTACGGCAACGTAAATAACGGAAAGGTTTCGGGCTACAAGTATGTAGGTGGTGTTTTCGCTTATGTAATGCGCACCACACTTACAAGCATCGTTATTACTAACCAGACCAACAACGGCGCTGTTTCGGGCAACGTAAATACTGCTGGTATCGTAGGTTCTACAATCATGGCTCAGGACGTGGTTCTCATCGACGGATGTACCAACAATGGTGCTGTTGAGTGCAACGACGAGGCAACTGGTGGTAACCTTCGCGGCAATGCTCTCATCGCCCTTGGTGACAACAACGTGATTGGTAAAGGTCTTAAGCGCTACGACCTCGATCCCATCGCAACTGCTATCGACGATGTAAAGGTTGAAAAACTGGCTAAGGCTCACAAGTACATCATGAACGGCCAACTCGTTATCGAGATGGACGGCGTTAAGTACAACGCTGCAGGCCAGGTTATCAAGTAAAAATTGATACACAAAACTATAACACAAGCGCCCCTTCACTCAGGGGCGCTTTTTTGTCCATTTTAATCCGTTTCAGTCCTAATTGATTTCCGCGCGTTCTGCGAGATCTGCGAGAGGCCGTTACCCCCCTCGCGAAGCATAAAAACGTATGTTCTTAAATCACCCACGGTAGCCCTTATGTTCTTCTGTCAAAAAATCCCCTCGCGAAGCCTTATAGTCTTTATGTTCTTTTAGTCTAAAAAACCACCCCCTCGCGAAGCAAAATTTATCCTAATTTCGGATAATTTCTTTCAGTTCTATAATATCTTCGAGAGTATCGCCTCGACCGCCGTAGCAGGATCCAGCCACTGGATAGAAGTATCGCGTTGCAGCCAGGTAAGTTGCTTCTTGGCATATACGCGAGTATTTTTCTTTATGCGTTCACGGGCTGTCACAAAGTCCATCGTCCCGTCAAAGTAGGCAAACATCTCCTTCATTCCCACGGTATTGAGCGAGTTAAGGTGACGCAAGTGGTACACGCTGCGAGCCTCCTCTTCCAGTCCCTGCTCCATCATGATATCCACGCGGCGGTTGATGCGGTCAAACAGCAATGCTCGCTCCATGTTCAAGCCCACCTTCACTATATTGAAGTCGCGTTCCTTGGCGCGACCGGTGCGCAAGGTAGAGTAGGGGACACCCGTTTGCCGGCACACCTCTATGGCGTGGATAATGCGGCGAGGGTTGCAGCGGTCTACCTCGGCGTAGTATTGCGGGTCAAGGCGCTCCAGTTCGGCAAGCAGCGGCTCCAGACCGGTGGCGTTGTACTCTTCCAACACCTTTGCGCGCAGTTCGGGCGTGATGTCGGGGATATTGTCTATGCCACGGCACACCGCATCTACATACATCATCGAGCCTCCGCACATTACTGCATAGTCGCCTTGCTTCCACAACTCGGGCAGCAGTGCCATCACGTCGGCCTCATATTGTGCCGCGCTGTAATACTCGTCAAGTTCCCTGAATTCCACAAAGTGATGGCGTGCCAGTGCCTGTTCCTCGGCGGTGGGCGCAGCGGTGCATATGGGGATGTGTCGGAATATCTGCCTCGAGTCGGCGTTTACGATGTCACACCCCAGCGCACGAGCCACCTCTATGGCGACACGTGTCTTGCCCACGGCTGTCGGGCCGCATATCACTATGAGGGTAGGACGTTTCACAGCAGTTTTATCTCGCAGTTGTCAAGCGATGCCACGCGCACGAGGCTTTCCACACGGTAGCCGTTGTCGCGCAGCCACTTGCCACCCTCCTGGAAGGTTTTTTCGATTACAAAGCCCATGCCGGCAATGCTGCCTCCGGCTTGCTCCACGAGGTCAATCATGCCGCGTGACGCATTGCCGTTGGCAAGGAAGTCGTCGATAATCACCACGCGGTCGTCCTTGCCCAGGAACTCGCTGCTCACGCTCACGGTGTAGTCGATGCCCTTGGTAAACGAGTGCACTGTGCTCACCAGCGCGCCGCTCATGGTCGATGGCTTCTTTTTCTTGACAAATACCACGGGAAAACCGGTGGCAATACCCATAGCAATGGCGGGTGCAATGCCGCTTGCCTCGATGGTAAGGATTTTGTTAAAACCTGTGTCGGCAAAGAGGCGCGCAAAGTGCTTGCCTATTTCCATCATGAGGATAGGGTCGAGTTGGTGGTTGATGAAACTGTCTACTTTCAGGATGCCTCCCGCGAGACATTTGCCGTCGCGCAACACGCGTTCTTTGAGTATCGTGAGTTCTGCCATAATACTTTGTGCGGTTATTTTCCACAAAGTTACTAATTTTGGGCGTTATAGTGCATACTTTTTGCACTTTAATTGCACAATTCATTGCGTTTGCGTAACTTTGCGTTATGAAACAGATTCTCTCATTATTTGTCATGCTCATTGCGCTCGCGGCTGCCGCTCAGTCGTCGAGCCACAAGTATATTACCGTTGTGGCCGAGCCCGACCATAGCGACTGGACCTACAAAGTAGGTCAGCAGGCTACTATCACTGCCTATGCTATCAAGGAAAATGCCCGCATGAAGGGCGTGGAGATTTCTTACAGCATAGGTCCCGACAAACTCGATGCTACCAAGACGGGTACGGTCAAGACCGACAAGAACGGTGTGGCTACCTTTAAGGTTCCGGGCATGAAAGTCCCGGGATTTACCTCGGTGCGTGTTAAGGTTAAATATGAAGGCAACGAGTATACTTCGATGACCAACCTTGCCTACGACCCCTATTCGATACAGCCCACTACCACCATGCCCGACGACTTCAATGAGTTCTGGGACAAATCGATGGAAAAGGCTGCGCAGGTCCCCATGGATGTAATCATCAAGCACAACGATAAAGAGAGCAATGCCAAGGTCGACGTGTACTACGTTCGCATTCAGTCTTATCGCAAGGGCAACTATGTGTACGGTGTGCTCAGCGTTCCCAAGACTTCGGGTCGCAAACCAGCTATCCTGCGCCTTCCCGGTGCGGCAGTGCGCACTTTCCACGGACCTAACGAACTTGCCAACGAGGGCTTCGTGGTACTTGAGATAGGCGTTCACGGTATTCCCGTTGACCAAGACGAGGAGATGTACCGCCAACTCGAGACCGGTGCTCTGGCAGGATATACCTCGCAGGGAATCGACAACCGCGATACTTACTACTACAAGCGTTCTATTCTGGGCTGCGTGCGTGCAATCGACTATTTGTGTTCGCGCGATGACGTGGATGCCAAGCGCATTGCCACCTACGGCGGTAGCCAGGGCGGTATGCTTTCCATCATGACTGCGGCGCTCGACAAGCGCGTCAAGTGCCTCTTTGCCTATTTCCCCGCTTACTGCGAACTCGGCGGTTACTACTACGGACGTGCCGGCGGTTGGCCTCACATGTTCCGCAACCCCAACGAGCCTAATCTTCAGGCTCGCCTCGAGGTTTCGCGTTACTACGACACCGTCAACTTCGCTCGCCGTCTCAAGGCTCCCGGCTTCTACGCATGGGGCTTCAACGATCCCGCGTGCTGTCCCACATCCACATTCAGCGCCTACAATGTGATTACCGCTCCAAAGCAACTTCACGTGGGACGCGACACAGGGCACTGGCTCTACTCGTGGCAGATTGATTTGGCCCACAAGTTCCTTAAGGAACAACTCAATGTTAAATAAAAACACACGATATTAATTAGTATGGAAACAATCGAAAAGAAATATGACTTCGACCGAGTGGTGCGCATGGTGATGACAATCGCCGTTGTTGCACTCGGCGTTTTCCTCATCAACTACCTTTCGCCGGTGTTGTTGCCTTTCTTGGTGGGCTTCCTGCTGGCCTATATGCTTGACCCCATGGTGCGTTGGATTCAGCGTGTCACCGGTCTCAAGAAACGCCTTTTGCCGGTTATCATCACCTTGCTGGTGGTCATAGCGGTGCTCTTTTTACTCTGCTGGTTCCTTGTACCCTATCTCATCGAAGAGGTTACAGGCATGGCCGAGATGCTTGCACGCTATGCTAAGTCTTCGTTTAAGATTCCCTACATTCCTGCCGCGGTTCACGACTATATTCGTCAAAATATCGATGTCAATAACATTACCACATTGCTCAGCCGCGAACAGTGGATGAAGGTCATCAATGGCTTGGCTTCGGGTACATGGAGCGTGCTGGGTGGAACTATGAATGTGCTCATCAGCGTCGTGTCTTCGCTCATCGTGCTGCTCTACATGGTTTTCGTCCTGCTCGATTTGGACAAACTCTCACGCGCCTTTAAGGCAGCTATCCCCAAGCCCTACCGCTACATGGCACTGCGCGTGCTCAACGATGTGGAGTTCACTATGAGCCGCTACTTCCGTGGTCAGGCTCTGGTGTCACTCTTTGTAGGTATCATCTTTGCTATTGAGTTCTCGATTATCGGGCTGCCCATGGCTGTGGTATTCGGCTTGATGATAGGCGTGCTCAATATGGTTCCTTACTTGCAGCTCGTGTCTATTCCCGTGGCTGCATTCCTGTGTCTCGTGGCTTCGGTTACGACAGGAGGTAGTTTCTGGGTACTTTTCGGATGGACTTTCGGCGCCTACTGCCTCTGCCAGGTTATTCAGGACCTTATCCTCATTCCTGCCATTATGAAGTCGCAGATGGGACTTAACCCGGCTATCATCTTCCTTGCTCTCTCATTGTGGGCCTATGTGATGGGCTTCATCGGCCTTATCATTGCGCTGCCGCTCACCACGCTCATCATCAGCTACTACAATGAGTTTATACTTAAAACGCCGTGGCGCGTCGGGAAAAGCAAATAACCGATTATTTTAACAACAGACAATGACCGTTAATACTCGACAATCGTTTAAACTGAAGCTGTGCGTAGGCATCTTCTCGGTGGCACTGGCAACTTTTTTGCTGGTGTTTGCCGTGTGTTCCTACTTTGTGCACAGAGAGGTCAGAAACGACTTGGATGCGTTGGCCGAAGCCAAGCTTGATTACGTGTTGCGTTCTATAGACAAGGGGCTCACTGCCACAGAGGTGTCGGCAGGGAATCTTGAGGCAGTATGCAATTCTACTCGTATGAAGCACGACGAGGAGTATATCAGCTACATGTGTAAGCGTTTCTTGACTTCTAACCCTCGCATTCAGGGTATCACAATAGGTTATGAGCCTAATGTAGTGGCTGGCCATGAGAGTGGTTTTGCTCCCTATATTATGCGTTGTGACACGGGTTTCATTTATCACGATTTGGAGAAGGTAAAGGACTATCGCAGTGCCGCTTGGTATAAGAAAACGCGCGAAACAGGAAAGAAAAACTGGTCAAAGCCCTTCATTGAGACTAACGGCACGATGATTACATCCTTTAATACCCCGCTGTTCAACGAGCAGGGTAAGGTGTTTGCAGTGATGACGTGTGAGATTAACCTCAGCATTCTCGAAGACTCGTTACAGAGCCTAAGGCCTTATCCTAATTCAATGCTCACAATTATTGACCAGGATGGTACTTTCATTGCTCACCCCAATGCTGAATATGTAATGAAGGAGACGCTGGAGTCGTTGATATCTAAAACCGCTCTCGCTCCCAATACCACCATCATGAAGGATATCAAGGCTCGTCGCAGGGGCAACGATACATATGACAATGGCAAGGATGTTGTCTATGTTTACTATGCTCCTGTTGAAGCCAACGGATGGACCGTTACGATGGAAGCTCCGCGCAAGGAAGTAACAAAGGGGTACTTCAAGATGTTCAACACTATTATTGCTGTCATCATCGTTGGTCTTATATTGCTTATCGTTATTGCTCTTGCGGTTATCAATCGACTCACTCGTCCGCTCAGCGACTTCGCCGAGGCTGCACGACAGATTTCTCTTGGCGATTTCAATATCGACCTGCCGGTGATTAAAGACCGTAACGAACTCTTTGACTTGCGTGCGGCGCTTGTTTCTATGGGTATGTCGCTGGACAAACACGTAAGCGAACTGGAAAAAACCACAGCCGCCAGGGCTACCATCGAGAGTGAACTTAATGTTGCTCGCAAGATTCAGATGGCTATGGTGCCCAAGGTTTTCCCGCCTTACCCCGAGCGCGATGAGTTTGATGTGTATGCTTCGCTCACGCCTGCCAAGGCCGTGGGTGGCGACTTGTACGATTTCTTGCTCGATGGCGACGACTTCTACTNNTCGGCGATGTGTCGGGCAAGGGTGTACCTGCTTCTCTGGTTATGGCTATCACCCAGGCATTGTTCCGCATCATTGCACCTCAGGCTAAGTCTCCGTCTCAGATTGCTTGCACCATCAATAATGCTATCGCCGAGAAAAACCCCGAGAATATGTTTGTTACCATGTTCATTGGCCGATGCAATCTCTCAACCGGGGAGTTCTCTTGCTGTAACTGTGGTCACAATTCGCCCGCAACCAACGGACGGATTATCGACAGCGAGTCGATGCTGGTTAAAACTACTGCCGAACCTCACCTCATGGAGAAGATTCCTGTGAATCTGCCTATCGGTGTTGTTGAGAATTTTGATTATGAGCAGGTCGACATGAAGTTAAGCGACGGAGTAAGCATCTTCCTCTACACCGATGGCGTTACCGAGGCCGAGAACTTCGACAAGCAACTCTATGGCGAGGAACGACTGCTGCAGCGTCTCAAGGAAGTGGGGCGCAGGGGCCCGGCGCAGCAACTCATTGAGTGCGTGGCTGGCGATGTTCACCACCATGCCAGCGGGGTTGACCAGAGCGACGACATGACTATGCTGTGTGTTCGCTACAAGGCTTACAAGGATAATCCCGGCAAGAAAGTCTCTCTCTCCATCCATAACGATGTAGAGGAAATGGCTCGTCTTGAAGGATTCATGCAAGAGGCTTGCAAGGAGTT
>DCGA01000063.1:13970-15041 GCA_002314465.1 bacterium UBA1790
GTTTGGAATACCCGCCGATATGGAGTTCCAACTGAATCTTGCTATGGATGAGGCTGTAGCCAACTCGGTAAGCTATGCTTATGCTCCGGGTGTCAAGGGCGACATTTCCCTGGAGGCCTATAAGGAAGACAACTGTCTGGTATTTATCCTTAAAGATAAGGGTGTGCCTTTTGATCCCACCAGTGAGGCCAAGGATGTAGACGTTTCGCTATCGGCCGAAGAACGACCGGTGGGCGGACTTGGAATTTTCCTCATCAAGCAGATGATGACCGAGGTGTCTTATGTACGCCGGGGCGATGAAAATATTTTGATAATGAAGAAAAACCTATGATATTATGAGTTTAGATGTAAAGATAGACGGAAACGAGGTTTACTGCATCATTGAGGGACGACTCGACACCGCTGCGGCTGTGCAGTTCTCTCAAGAAATGACCCCTCTCTTGGATAATGCCGATAAGACAATTGTCCTCGACTGTGCTTCGCTGGAGTTTATATCTTCAAGTGGATTGCGCCATTTCCTCACGCTTCGCAAGATGACTCTTGCAAAGGGTGGAAAGGTTGTGATTAAGAATGTGAACGATGATATCAAGCAGGTGTTTACCATCACCGGCTTTAATACTCTGTTTGAGTTCTGTTGATTTTGACCGATGTTTCTTGAACTCACCATATTTGGTTGGATTACCATATTGCTGATACTGGGCAAGGCGCTTCTCATGGTTAAGACGCGCGTTCCCGGCGACGTGATAGGACTCGCCATCGTGTTCATCCTTCTCATCGTGGGGGCTTTGCCCGAGGAGGAGGCCTTGTCGTGCTTCAGTTCTACTTCGGTAGTTCTGGTGGGTGTGCTTTTTGTGCTTGCAACGGCTCTTGTGCACTCGGGAGTTATTCATTGGATAACTAACAATTTGCTCGGTAATCCCAAGAACCTTACTCAGGCATTAATACGCATTATGCCTCCGGCGGCTTTGTTGAGCGCATTCATCAGTTCGGCTCCTGTTACCGCTTTGATGCTCAGTGCAACCAAGTTGTGGGCTAAACGCCGCAATCTCGTCCCGTCCAAGTTGTTGCTCC
>DCGA01000063.1:15051-27672 GCA_002314465.1 bacterium UBA1790
GCTCCCTTTGAGTTATGTGACTACTCTGGGCGGCGTGTGTACGCTCATCGGTACCACCCCTAATCTTGTGGCTGCCGATATCTACAATTCCGAGACCGACCAAATGCTCGCGTTCACTTCTACGACTATACCCGGACTCTTCTGCCTTTTTGTGGGTATGCTTCTCATAATTGTGTTGCAGCGCTTTTTGCCTAATCGCAAGTGCCCTGAAGAGGCTTTTGAAAGTAGCCAGGACTATACTGCCGAACTCATTATTCCCGCCGACAACGCTCACATAGGCGAAACAGTCGAGGAGGCTGGACTCATGAATGTGGATGGTGGTAGCCTGGTGGAGATTGTTCGCTTCGATAGTGAGATTATTTCGCCTGTGCCTTCCGATGAATTCCTTCTCGGCAACGACCATTTGGTCTATTCGGGAAATATCACTAATATCCTTCACCTTCGCAACACCCATGGTTTGGTAAATGCTAATAACTTGGTGTTCAATGCTAAGGATGTTACATCGCAGAAGCGCAAACTCCAGTTGGCGACTATAGATTTCAACAGCCCCCTCGTAGGGAAGTGCATGAAGGATATCTCGTTCGAGGATCATCACAACGTAATCCTCGTGGCTGTTGCACGCGGTGGTGAGCGCATGAAGGATATTCCTCGCAATATCGTTTTGCGCCCCGGCGACACTTTGTTGTTCGAGGGCTCTAAGTTGTTGCCCGAGAATTTTGTGGGCACACTCAATTTCTTTGACTCGGTCGCATTGCCTCAGTCAAGCGCCAAGACTTTGGCGTCATCTCTTGTGCTCATAGGCATGGTATTGCTGGCAATTTTCCAGATTATGCCGCTGCTCAACAGTTGCATATTGGCGATATTCGTTATGCTCTTGATTCGCTGTCTGTCAATTGAGCAGTTGCAACGCGCCATTAACTGGAAACTGCTTATGGTGTTCGCCGGCTCGGTGTGTTTGGGTAAGGCGATTATTTACACCGGTGTGTCACAGGTTGTCACTAATCACCTCATGGCATTGCTGGGTAGCAGTCCGCTCGTTTCACTCATTGTGCTGTGTGCCTTTGCTACATTTATAACAGAGTTTATCTCAAATGTATCGGCAGCGGCTATTCTCATTCCCATTGGTTTATGCACGGCACAGTCTCTGGGTGCCAATCCCATGACCTTCTGCATAGCATTGATGATTAGCATCAGCAGCAGTTTTGCTACCCCCATTGGTTCCGAGACCAACACGTTCATTTATGGTCCCGGCGGTTATCGTTTCAGCGATTACCTGCGCATTGGTATACCCATGAACATCGTTATACTCATTGCCAACATCTTTATCACTACTCTCATCTATCCCTTGTGATGAATTGATGACTGATAGAAACACAAAGCGCAACCAATTTGATTGGCTGCGCTTTTGTTATCCCGGTTGTTATGCCTTAGAATGTGAGACCCTCGTCACACATTTTCTTTATCTCATCCCAGTGGTCGGTGACACGTTCCTTGATAAGGCCCTTGCACTCGTCTATCCACTCCTGTGGGAATGAATCCGAGAGTGAAAGCCAGTTGAACTTGCGCACATGCGATGCCACTTTTATCTTCTTGCGTATGAGTTCATATTCCTCATCGGTCTTGTCCTTGAAGTATTCGCGCAATGCGATATCCCACAGTATAAGGCCCTGTTCCTTGGGGAAACCCACCAGCTGTTCAAAGATATTGGTATCCATGACCGACTGCACATGTGCAAACTCAATGATAGGGTTGCCGTAGCCCACCTCGCCCATGTCGATGAGCATGGGCTCATCGCCTTGCATCATCACGTTCTTGGGGTGCAGGTCGCAGTGGAGCAGACAATCTCCTTGGGGGATGGAGCGGTGAATGTAGAGCAGGCGCTCTATGTCTTCCTTGCTGTAGTATTTTGCGCAATGCAGTAGCGCTTCCTCGTCTACTTGGTGGGTATTGGGTATCGTAGAGTTGTTTTTGTCTACATGGATGGCATGCAGGGTGCTGTACAGGTGTCCCATCAGCAGCGAATACTCTTCAAGCCTGTCGGGGTTTTTGCGTATGCAGTTGCTCAGGGTCTCGGCGTTCAGCAGTTCGTACACAAGTCCCAGGTTGCCGTTGTCGACGCGCACTACGTCAAACGAGATAGCGGTGGGCATACCCAGCACGAAGGCTTCCTTTGCCATCTTTATCTCGCGCGACACTTCGTCTATGGTTGTACCGTCACGGAATACCTTCACGATTGAGTCTTCGGTCAAGCGATACACTACACCCACTCCGCCGCGGCCTATCTCTTTACAACCTTCAACGCTAATGCGGCGCAGTGCTTTCTTTACTTGGATAATCTTGGTAAATCCTGTAATGTCAAACACTTCGTACACACTCGGTTGCGCCTCAATCACCACGAATGAGGGGTATTTCTTTCTCAGTGCTAAGATGATGCGGAGGCCCGAACTGGAGATGTAGTCCAGTTGGGATGCGTCAACAACCACCTGCGCAGTCGGGGGTGTGTTGGCAAGGGCTTGGTTTATTTCATCCTGCACGGTGGTTGCAGCTGCAGTATCAAGGCGTCCCACAAGTTGTAGTGTTGCCGTTCCTTGATTCTCGTTGAATTTTACTTCCATGCTTCTAAGAATATGATAATGCAAAGATAGTACTTTTTTTGCAGTATTCGCAATGTTTCAGATTATTTAATACGTATCATCGCTGTCTCCGTAGGTTGGATAGTCTGTTCCCTCAGCCGCAGCAGCGTATGGTTCTTCTATTGCCGGACTCTTATATGGCTTAACTGCAGGCATTTCCAGCAAGCGGAGCGTCTCCATCAATCGTTCCAACGCGGCTTCACGTCGGTCCTTGCGCGACAGTTCACACTCCCACATCACTATCACCAGCCACCCGCGGCCTTCAAGTTCACTATGGTTCTTGTAGTCCCTGTCACGGTTGCGGTATATCTTCTCCCGCCAGAATTCGGCATTTGTTTCGGGAAAGTGTTTCTGGCAACTGTGTCCGTGCCAAAAGCATCCGTTGATAAACACTGCCACCTTCAGCCGGCCTATCACTATATCGGGTTTGCCGGGCAAGTCCTTGCGATGTAACCTGTAACGGTAGCCTTGCGACCACAGGTAACGGCGCACAATCATCTCGGGGCGGGTGTTCTTCGCCCTGATGCGGCTCATGCACTTGTGCCGCTGTTGTGCCGTCATCTTGTCGACCATGGTGTGTTATTTCTTACGGGAACGTATGTATGCCACGGCGATGATGAGGAGCAGCAGTCCTCCGGCAAGCCACCACATGTGGTCCTTGACCCATGAGGCGTCTATGCTGGGCATTGCCGTTGGTGTATCTTTTTCGCCTTGGATGGTCTCGGTACTGTCGGCGGGCTCTTTGTATGTGTTTTCGGGCTCGCTTGATACCTCGGGCTCGGCATATTCCACCTTGTAGAGGTTTACCGCGTTACCGCCGCCTCCGGGGCGTCCCTGTGATGTTACAACTACAAAACTGCCGTCGCTCGATATGTGCAGACCCACGGGATAAGAGTCTACCGTAATCTGCGCTATTGCCTTCATGGTGCGTGTATCAACCACATAAAGCGCACTTGCCGAGTTGCAGGCCGCAAACACGTAGTTGCCGCTGGGCGATGCCTCGATGGTGCGGGCTCCGCCACCCACCTGGCACACTTCCCAACCGTGTACGTTAATGCTCATGCCGTTGCGGCTCTCAATGGCCTTCTTTATAGTGTCAAGGGGCAGACGACACACCAGACCGGCAGCATTACAGCTGGCATAGAGGTAATTGTTCTTTACGATGAGGTGGCGCGCATTGCTTATGCCGCCCATCTTGCCTATGTATTGGCGGGTTTTCATATCAATCACGGCTATACCGCCGCCTCCCATGCAGCCCACGAGCAGATAGCGGTCGTCGGGCATGAACACTGTGCCGCGCAGAAGCAAGCCGCTGTTGTTGTCGCGGTTGACCGATGAGGTGAGCGAGAAGTTGAGCTGCAACTCGTGGTCAATTACCACATAGGGCAGGTGATGCCACTTGGTGGGGTCGCTGTCGCTCACGTCAATCAGGCCCACGGTGTTGTTACCCCAGTGGGTTACGGCAACGATGCGGCTGTCGTGCGATGCGACAACCATCTTGGGGAGCGGACCGGTTTCCATCATGCGCACGATGCTGTCGGTGCGTGTATCGATAATAGCTATTGCGCTGGGGTCTTGTGCGTTGATGTCAAATGTGCGACGATAATAGGGCACCCACAGGTAGCGGCCGCCATGCGAGAATGCACTTTCCACGGGTTTGCCGTAGAACTCGCGTGTCGCTCCGTCGGGATAGTGGGTGAACTTATAGTATCCGCTGGGGGTGTTCCACAACGGGCCTTGACCCGAGGTGAAATGGTGCTTTATGACTTTTACCTTCTTGTTGGTTTTCATGTCATACACCACCGTTGCACAGCCCTCAAGTGAGTTGACATAATAGCGGCTTCCGTCGGGGTGGAAGTTCACCGACTTTGGCGAGTGTATGTCCACATCGCGGGTTGCGGTGTCGCTATAGTTGAAGTTCTGTTTTTTTCCGATGCACGTTATGGTGATTTTCCCGTCGCTGCTGGTGACTTTTTCGCCTATGTGTGAGTGACGCACGGGCGGTTCGGCTAAAGCCGAAAATGCAGTGAAAGCAATTACAGAAAGTGCAATCAGAAGGTTCTTTTTCATCATATGAAAGGTTTTTTTGTTTAATTTTTCACAAAGATAATGCAAAAGTTGGTTTTGGTAAAGAAATATTCTGTATCTTTGTAACTTTAGAAAGAAAATAACTGATTTTTTATATATGAAATCTGACAGCGTAGTTATCATTCCTACCTACAACGAGAAGGAGAACATCGAGAAAATGATCGAGACTGTACTCGCTATTGAGGAGCATCAGTTCGACTTACTCATTATTGATGACAACTCACCCGACGGCACCGGCGATATCGTTGATGCTATCGTGGCGCGCGAGGAGCGTGTCAACATCTTGCACCGTACTGGCAAACTGGGTCTGGGCACTGCCTATATCACTGGCTTCAAGTGGGCGCTTGAGAACGGTTATGAGTATATCATCGAGATGGATGCCGATTTCTCTCACCCGCCACGCAAACTGCTTGAACTGCAGGATGCTTGTGCCAACAAGGGCGCTCATGTTGCTGTGGGCTCGCGCTATCTCACTGGCGTGAATGTGGTTAACTGGCCCATGGGTCGTGTGCTCATGTCTTACTATGCATCGGCCTATGTGCGCATCGTTACCGGACTCAAGGTGCGCGATACCACTGCAGGATTCGTGTGCTACCGCCGCGAGGTGCTCGAGGCTATGGACCTCGATGCCATCGAGTTCAAGGGCTACGCGTTCCAAATCGAGATGAAGTTCACTGCTTATCGCATGGGCTTTACCATCCAGGAGGTTCCCATCGTTTTCGTCAACCGTGTTCTCGGCACCAGCAAGATGAATTCAAGTATCTTCGGCGAGGCCGTTTTCGGGGTTATGAAACTGCGTTTCGAGGCAATCTTCGGTTCTAAGAAATTCCGTCGCCGCGACAAGCAACTCAAGGCATAATCATTTATACACATGGAGCTTATTCACAACGGCACTATAGTAAACGAAAACCTCGCTAAGCGGGGTTTTATCGTCGTTAACGGCGGTTTCATCGCCCGTGTTGGCGAGGGTGATGCACCACAGGAACTCATCGAGGTGTGCGACACGGTTACCGATGTGCAAGGCGCATACATCATCCCCGGTGTTATCGACGATCATGTGCACATGCGTGAGCCGGGTCTCACCCACAAGGCTACCATCGCAAGCGAGAGCCGTGCGGCGGTGGCGGGTGGTATCACGTCGTTTATGGATATGCCCAATGTTAAGCCCACTACGACTACCGTCGAGGCTATCAACGACAAGATGGAGCGTGCCGCCCAGTCTTCTCTGGCAAATTATAGTTTCTACATAGGTGCTACCAACGACAACATGGACCAACTCCGTGCAGCCGACTATAGCCGCGTGTGCGGTGTTAAGGCGTTCATGGGTTCGTCTACCGGCGGAATGTTGGTTAACGATGCTGCGGCTTTACGCCGCATCTTCAGCGAAACCAAGGCTGTGGTTGCCGTGCATTGCGAGGACGAGGATATCATCGCCCGCAATCGCCAGGCTCTGGTCGATGAGCGCGGAGACGACCTCCCCGTGACCATGCACACTGCCATTCGCAGCGAGGAGGCTTGCTACAAGAGCACCAAGCGCGCCGTTGATTTGGCTCGCGAGTGTGGAACCCGTTTGCACGTTCTCCATGTGTCTACCGCTAAAGAACTTGGTCTTTTCAAGCAGGGCGACAAGAAGATTACATGTGAGGCCTGTGTGGGACATTTGTGGTTCAGCGATAAGGACTACGACCGTCTGGGCAATCGCATCAAGGTTAACCCCTCAATCAAGACCGAGGCCGACCGTGAGGCTTTGCGCAGGGCTGTTGCCTCGGGACTGATAAGCGTAGTGGCTACCGATCACGCACCTCATTTGCTCTCCGAGAAGGAGGGTAACTGCATTACCGCAGCATCGGGAATGCCCATGGCACAGTTTTTGCTACCTACCATGATGGAACTTGTCGAGCAAGGCGTATTCAGCGTTGAGACTGTCGTGGAACGTCTTTGCCATGCTCCGGCAAGGGTATTCGGCATTGACCGCCGCGGTTTCCTTCGTGCCGGGTATTATGCCGACATCGCTATTGTTAAACGCACCGAGGAGCCTCACATGGTTACCGACGACGATGTGCTATCGTTGTGCCAGTGGACTCCGCTTACAGGCACACAGTTGCACCACAGCGTTGTAATGACCTATGTCAACGGTCATCGCGCTTGGGATAACGGTTCCGTAAATGAAGAGATAAATAGCCGCCCACTCAAGTTTGTGCGGAAATAAAATATTGAAAATGCATACATCAACCGATATACTTCAACAGGGCTTGACCTCGCAACAGGTAATAGAGAGCCGTAGAAAGCATGGAACAAACGTGCTTACTCCCCCCAAGCGTCGCTCGCTCTGGTCTCAGTTTATTGAAAAATTCAACGACCCGCTCATCAAGATTCTCTTGGTGGCTTTAGCGCTGTCGGTCAGTGTCGCCGCTTATGAGTTTTTTAAGGCAAACGAGGGATGGGGTGTGTTCCTTGAGCCCGCCGGCATCTTCATTGCCATAGTGCTTGCAACACTCGTTGGCTTCCTCGTTGAGGTGAATGCTAACAAGAAGTTTGACTTGCTCAATAAAACCAACGACGATATTCTTGTTAAGGTGGTTCGCGATGGTGGCATCACTACCGTTTCGCGCCGTGATATTGTGGTGGGCGACATCGTTATCCTCGAAACCGGCGAGAAAGTGCCAGCCGATGGTGTCTTGCTCTCAAGCATGCACATGAGTGTCAACGAGAGTTCGCTCACGGGCGAACCCTTGGCTCACAAGTCTCATCGTCAGGAAGATGTTGAGGCCAACACCAACAGTACCTATCCCATGAACGAGGTGATGCGTGGCTCTACTGTTGTCGAGGGACATGGCGTTATTCGCGTGATGCGTGTTGGCGACAGCACCGAGTATGGCAAGGTTTTCACCGACTCGCAGATCGACAACAACCTCGAGACTCCGCTCATGAAGCAGTTCGACCGCCTGGGACGTGTCATTGCCTATGGCAGTTATGTTGTTGCTGCACTCATCTTGATAGGTCGCACCGTTGTCTTCTTCCTCAACGGCGTTCCCGAGGATAACCTTGAAATAGTCCACTACTTTGTGCAGACCATGATGCTGGCTGTTTCGCTCATCGTGGTTTCTGTTCCCGAGGGACTCCCCATGAGTGTAACGCTGAGTCTTGCGCTGAGCATGCGCCGCATGTTGCAGAGCAATAACTTGGTGCGCAAGATGCACGCCTGCGAAACTATGGGCGCGGCTACCATAATTTGTACCGACAAAACCGGTACTCTCACCAAGAATCAGATGCAGGTGGTTCACACCCATTTCTACGGGCTCGCTGAACAGCATCTCGACGATAGCGAGGCAAGTGGCATCATCGCCGAGAGTATCGCTTGCAACTCCACTGCGTTCCTCGATTTCTCACAAGGCAGTGTTAAGGCTTTAGGCAATCCCACCGAAGGCGCTCTGCTGTTGTGGCTCAAGGAACAAGGCCTCGACTATATGTCGCTGCGTAAGGAGTCGGTGGTTCTCACCCAATTACCTTTCAGCACCGAGCGTAAGTATATGGCTACCGCTGTACGCAGTAGTCTCACAGGTAAGACTTTACTGCTCGTTAAGGGTGCGAGTGAAATCATCTGGAAATACTGTTCGGGCGTAGCGGCTACCGAGTGCGAGAAGGGCGATAGACTGCCGGCGTTCATTGCCGACGAACTCCTCTCGTTCCAGCGCCGTGCCATGCGCACTCTGGGCTTTGCCTATTGCGAACTCCCTGCCGATTTCGATGCCGCTAAGCCTATCAGCCTTGATAACTGCCCGGCACTCACATTCCTCGGCATTGTAGCCATCAGCGATCCTGTTCGCGAAGAGATTCCGTTTGCTATCAGTGACTGCCGCCGTGCCGGAATCGACGTGAAGATTGTAACCGGCGATACTCCCGATACTGCTCGTGAAGTCGGCCGTCAGGCGGGCTTGTGGAGCGATGACGATGATACTACTGGCGATGCCATTCTCACTGGTCCCGAGTGGCAGGAACTTAGCGACGAGGAGGCTGTGGAGCGTGCTCGATCGCTCAAGATTCTTGCTCGTGCACGTCCCGACGACAAGGCTCGTCTTGTCAATCTGCTTCAGAGTTCGGGCGAGGTGGTTGCCGTCACAGGCGATGGCACCAACGATGCTCCTGCCCTCAATGCTGCCCAGGTGGGCCTCTCTATGGGCGATGGTACCAGCGTGGCTAAGGAGGCGAGCGATATCACCATCATGGACAACTCGTTTGGTAGCATCAGCAAGGCTGTGCTGTGGGGGCGTTCGCTCTATCGCAACATTCAGCGTTTCATCATATTCCAACTCACCGTCAACGTGTGTGCGTGCCTTGTTGTGGCTATAGGCTCGTTCATGAGTCTCACACCGGCTCTCACCGTTACCCAGATGCTGTGGGTGAACCTTATCATGGACACCTTTGCTGCGCTGGCGTTGGCATCACTGCCGCCCAACTCGCGCGTAATGCGTGACAAGCCCCGTCGCGATGGCGAAAGCATTATTACCAAGCCGATGACTGCATTTATTCTTGGTATTGGTGTCTTGTTCTCTGCAATTATGCTCGGTGGCTTGTATTACCTGCTCCACGAGCACAATGCAGGTGGTGACTCGCACCTCTATACTACAGTGCTCGAGCCCGGCGAGGTTTCGTTCTTCTTCACAACGTTTGTTTTCCTCCAGTTTTGGAATATGTTCAACGCCCGTTCGTTCGGAAGTGGCCACAGCGCTTTCCACAAACCTGCTAAGAGCAAACTTTTCTTTGCTACTGCCGCTGTGATATTCATCGGTCAGATTCTTATTGTGCAGTACTGCGGCGAACTCTTCGCATGCCAGCCCATGACCTTTAAGCAGTGGGCCTACATCATCTTTGGCACGATGCCCATCCTCTTGGTTGGAGAACTCTACCACAAGTTCCACCGTTAAATTATAGCATCAATATAAAAACAGCAGGTCCCGACATGAAATGCCGGGACCTGTTATTATGGTTAGTTTAGTTGATCAATAACCTTGAGATATTACGAATGTCAGGAATATCGCATAGATAATACCAAAGACAAGGCTTAAAACAGCACCCCATATACACCAACTCTTGGCACTTTCACTCTTGCGTACGGCTTCTTCGTAGTTGCCGGCATTATAAGCGCTGCTAACCTTTGACGACTTTACAAGTGCTACGATACCACATGGCACACAGCAAAGCACTGTAACAATGATTGACCATACCAGGTAAGTTTCGGGCATCGGTTTAGACTGATTATAAGCTTGTTGGGGACCATATGCCTGCTGGGGACCGTAAACTGGCTGTTGGTAAGCCTGCTGGGGCTGTTGATATGCCTGTTGCGGTGCGGGTGGAACGGGAGCAGCGGGCTGCTGGTAGAAGTAAACCGAAATCTCGGCAATTTCTTGTGCGGGTTGCCACTGTGCCATGCCTTCGCACCACACGAGGGTGGTAGGTGTTACGCCTTCGGCAATTAACTGCTCTGCAGGGAATGGGCCTGCCTGCTGGCCGTTTCTTACGATAAAGTAATTCATAATACTTAGTTTTTAGTTTATAATATGTTTTTTTCTATTTCCATCTGGGTTGCCCAACGGTCGCGGTCGTTACGGTTCTCGAGCATTACTACGACCTTGCCGCTCTGCTCATATTTTGCAAGGTAGGCTTGGAATCCGCCGTTGTCGCCGGTGTGGTACACTTTGCGCTCACGGTCGGGCGTGGTGTCTATGAACCATCCGAGCCCATACCATGTGTTGGGTCTGTTCTGGTAAGCGCAGTAGGGGCTGTCGCTCACTTTGGTTATGCATTCGTATGCCTTGCGCTTGAGAGCCTCGCTTATCAGGCTGTTGCTCGCAAGTGCATTCTCCCACTTGAGCAAGTCGCGTGCGGTAGAGTAGAGCCCTCCGTCGGCCTTGGTAGCAAAGAATGTCTCTATGCCATACTCGCACACTGCCCAGTGTTTACCCTCACCGTCCACGTAATCGTTGTCCACCTTGTCACGATGCTTCTCATAGTCGCAGTCAATGCCGCTCACATCGGTTTCTTCGTTGATTATGTAGCCGTGTGCCGTATTGGCTGTTGCACGGTCGGGCTCAAAGTAGAATGTAGAACTCATCCCTAATGGCTCGAATATCTCTTTGCGCTGATAATCGTCAAAGTCCATCCCCGTTACCCTCTCAATAATTCCAAAGAGGATTTGGTAGGTAGGATTGATGTATTCATATGCCTCACCGGGAGCAAACCTGAAGGTGTCCAGGTCTTTCATGTACTCGAGGCTCTGGCGGTCGGTGCAGTAGAGCATGAAGTTGCGGTCGGTGCGGGGACGCAAGTCGGGCACACCGCTGCAATGGCTCATCACGTGCCACAGCTTTATTTCTTTCCATCGCTCGCTTTTGAACTCGGGGAAGTGCTTTGCCACGCTGTCATCAAGGCTCACGAGTCCCTTGTGCACGAGTTTGAGTAGCCCTACCGAGGCAAATTGCTTGGAGATGGATGCTACATTGAACACCGTGTCGGGACCAATGTGTTTTCCGTTCTCCATATCGGCAAGGCCGCGGTAAAACTCATACTCAATCGCGCCGTTGCAAGCCACCAGCACGGCACCGCCGGGGGCATCGTCGCGGTAGTGGGGCGCAAGTATTTGGGTAAGTGAGTCCTTAATTTCTTGTTTCATGTTCCAAAGATACGAAATATTATTAAAAAATCACTAACTTTGCAATTAATTATTGAGAATATGGACAATTTACCCCAAGACCCTTTCATGCTGGCAAGTTTCATCAACATGAAGCTGCGCGACGAATATCCCTCGCTCGACGAACTGTGTGCCTCGCTCGACATCGACAAGCAGGAACTCACCGACCGTCTTGCACAGTGTGGAATGGAATACAGTAAGGAAAACAATAAATTTTGGTAAACACTAAAACACTATATATTATGGATGGAATGAAAGCTTATAAGCGTTCGCTTATTCTCGACATCGCGTGCATTATTATGGCTGCCGCAGTTCTCTTTTGCGCCAATAAGATGCTGGTTCCCATGGGAATGCTTATCGCAGGTGCTGTAGTGGCATTCTTGCTGCTCGTTGCTGCTGTGATGCAACTCATGAAGGCTCGCCGCATCTTCAAGCAGGAAGCCGAGGAATATGCCAAGCAGATGGAGCAAGCCAAGGCCGAGGCTAAGGAGAGTGAGGAAATCGACGAGGAACCTCAGTTCTCTGAGGACAAGGAACGTGACCAAACCGCTGAGTAATGGCCGACTTCAAGTTCATTTCATGGAATGTCAACGGTCTGCGCGCTTGCGTAGGCAAGGGCTTTGCCGACTCGTTCAATGCCCTTGATGCCGATTTCTTCTGCTTGCAGGAGACCAAGATGCAGCCCGACCAACTCGACATATCGTTTCCCGGTTACACATCTTACTGGAACTCGGCCGAGAAAAAAGGATATAGCGGTACAGCAATCTTTGCTCGTCACACACCGCTCAGCGTCACCTATGGCATAGGCATTGAAGAGCACGACCACGAGGGCCGTGTTATCACACTCGAGATGGAGAAGTTCTATCTTGTGACCGTCTACACTCCCAACAGCCAGGACGGCTTGCGTCGCCTCGATTACCGTATGACCTGGGAGGATGCCTTCAAGGATTACCTGCACGGGCTCAACAAGAAGAAACCGGTTATTGTGTGCGGTGACCTCAACGTAGCCCACAAGGAGATTGACCTCAAGAATCCCAAGAGCAACCGCAAGAACGCTGGCTTCACCGACGAGGAGCGAGCCAAGATGACAACCCTGCTCGAATCGGGTTTTACCGACACCTTCCGTCATTTCTATCCCGACCAAACCGATATCTACTCGTGGTGGAGTTACCGTTTCCAGGCTCGCCAGAAGAACGCCGGCTGGCGCATCGA
>DCGA01000063.1:27679-31347 GCA_002314465.1 bacterium UBA1790
CGATTACTTCCTTACATCATCGTCAATCGATGCCAACCTCACCGGTGCAAAAATCCACACCGACATCCTCGGCAGCGACCACTGCCCCGTAGAACTCACCCTCTCCATCTAACCCCCGTAGCAACATAATACACGATGGGCCCTGTAATTCTACAGGACCCATTTGTTTTCTTTAATCGATTAGTCTCAAGTCTATGATTGAGGGTATAGGGATGACGGCGCCTTCGAGTGGCACAAGCAGTTGGTTGTCCATGTCGAGGCGTTTGATGCTGGCTGTGCTGGTTTTATACACGCCTCCTGCCTTGCGCGCGTCGGGCTCAAAGTGCGTTACTTGCACGGTTGGGTGCTCGTGGAGGCGTTCTTGCAGCAGGGCAAATGTGCGGTTCAGTTCCTCGATATCGGCATCGCCGAGTTCTATCTGCTGGTCGGTGTAGCGTCCCGTCTCGGCTATCGCGGCATCGTAGCCTGTGAGGGCGGCAAACGGCGCAAACTGGGCTGCGCGTGCCATCATCGACATGCGTTGCCTATTCACGGGGTCGGGGTGGGGCAGGTGTATTATGTCGTCATAACTGTCGTTCATGCCTTGTGTCCTCCTATCTGTGCATTGCGGTCCTTGGCGGTCGCGCCTTCCGAGAAGTTCAACCCTTTAAGGATCGCGTTTTTGCCATATTTGTTCTTGATGTCGAGCAGTGTTTCCTGTATTGCACGCTCTTTGTCCAGTTCCTCGTTCTCTTTCTTTTGTGCCATTGCCACCTGCTCCATGTCGGTAAACAAGTTGTATTCCACGCCTTTGTGCTTGTTTGGAGCATGTTCCTCGCTCACCACATTGTTAACCGTGATATTGAGTCGTCTCACCAGCAGGTTGGGGTTTACAATGCGGTCAAACAACTCAAGCACAGCCTTGCCGATAAGCCTTGCCGACGATGTCTGTCGGTCAAGGTTTGCAGTTCCGTGCGAGTGTTTCGGGGTAGGTCGTCCATAGTAGTCGCTCACTACAGGCCCGTGATATTTTGCCTTTATCGCGGGGTTGGTAAGGCACTCGATGTCGTAGCACACGGTAAGCGTCAGTTGGTCGGTCACGAGCCTTTTGCTCACTAGGTCCAGTGCCATGGCATCGGCCATCTCTTGTATCACGACGCGGGCTTTGGGTATGTCGTAGGCGCACGTAAGCACCTGCCCGCTGCTCAGGCAGTTGGTCTCGGGTCTATAGGCCTTCACATAGTCTATTGTGCAGGGTTCCCAGCCCCATGCGTGGTCAATGAGCAGTTCGGCGTTTACACCGAATAGTTTGTATAGGAATTCAGGATTCCTTAGCGACACGCGTGCAATCTTTCCCATGGTGTCTATGCCATAGGTCGCCAGTCGTTGTGCTATGCCATGCCCCACGCGCCAGAAGTCGGTGAGCGGTCTGTGGTCCCACAGCAGACGGCGGTATTCCATCTCGTCGATCTGTGCAATGCGCACCCCGTCTTTGTCGGCAGGCAGATGCTTGGCAACGATGTCCATCGCCACTTTGCACAGATACATGTTTGTGCCTATGCCTGCAGTGGCTGTGATACCCGTCTGCGCCAACACGTCGCGCACTATAGTCATTGCCAGGTCGTGGGCGCTTTTCTTGTAGGTGGCAAGATAGTTGGTCACATCCATGAACACCTCGTCAATCGAGTATACATGGATATCCTCGGGTGCCACATACTTCAGGTAAATCTGATAAATGCGGGTACTGTACTTTATATAGTAGGCCATGCGTGGCGGTGCCACAAGGTAGTCAACGCCCAACTCGGGGTGTTGCTTCAGTTCGGTGTCATAGACCGACTTGCCCGTGAGTCGTTGCCACGGAGCCTTTCTTTGCCTATCCCAGTTCACTTGACGCACTCTCTGCACCACCTCAAAGAGGCGTGCACGTCCGCCTATGCCATACTGCTTGAGCGACGGCGACACAGCCAGGCATATCGTCTTGTCGGTGCGGCTGCTGTCGGCCACAACGAGGTTGGTGGTGAGAGGGTCAAGTCCTCTCTCCACACATTCGACCGAAGCATAAAACGACTTCAGGTCTATGGCAATGTATGTGCGTTCTGATTGTGTCATGTGTTTTCACTGCAAAGATACTCGTTTTTGACGAGAAAAACTAAGGTCAGTCTCTAAAAATAACATCAAAAAAACAGGCGCTATAGCAACTGCCATAGCGCCCGTTTTACTGTCGCAGGTGCGGCGTCGGTTATTCCTCGGCGGGAGAGTTGAGCACCTCCCTCGCCTTTTCTAGGTCGCGGCGCATTACCATCACTGCCACGGGCGCCATCATCAGTGTGTGAGATACACTCTCTTCCATCACGCCGGCAATTATTCCGTTACTCTCGAGCACGCCTTTCACAATGTTTGCTTCGGCTTCGCTCTCATATTTGTCAAAGATTACGATGTCGGTTTCCTTTTCCATGATTAGTTATTTTATTCCTCGTTTGTTAAGTTCTGCTTGATAGCGACGCGCATTGGCCATGTGTGTGCCATAGTCAACGGCAAAGTTGTGGTAGCCGCTGAAGTCCTCCTTGGCGCACATGTACACATAGTCGTGCTTTGCCGAGTTAAGGGCTGCGTCTATGGTCTTCTTCTCGGGCAGACGGATGGGACCCGGGGGAAGGCCTTTGATGCGGTAGGTGTTGTAAGGCGAGTCTATCTGCGTCATCGCTAAGGTGAGGCGCTTGATTGAGAAGTCGCCTATGGCAAACTTCACCGTCGGGTCGGCCTGCAGGGGCATACCTTGCTGCACGCGGTTGATGTACAGGCGGGCTACTTTGCCGCGCTCGTCGCTCTTCACTGTTTCTTCCTCAGTGATCGATGCAATCACTTCGAGTTCGTGCGGTGTTAGGCCTAATGCTTTGGCCTTGGCAAGACGCTCGTCGTTCCAGAATTTCTTGTCGTAGGTGTCAAACGACTTGAGCAACTGCTCGGGTGTTACATCCCAGAAGAACTCGTAGGTGTCGGGCGACAGCATGCCGGTGATGTTGTCGGGTGTGCGGTCAAACTTGTCACACATCGCCGAGTCGTTAAGGGCCGCCAGCAGGGTATCTTTGTCGCACATGAACTTGGCCGCAAAGCGGGTTGCAAACTCATCCTTAGTGCGTACATAGTTGAATGTGAACTTGATGGTGCTCTCGGCGCCGCTGCGCAGCAAGCGCATCACCTTAAAGGGCGAGTCGCCTTCTTTTACCTGGAAAGCGCCCTGGCGCTTCGACAGGTCGGCTCCGGTAAGTTTGAGCAATGTCGCCACTTTGCCTGCAAACTCCACGTCAACGCATTTCTCCATCGAGTCTTTTACCGTCTCTATGCTACTGCCTTTGCGCACCTTTATCATGCCGTCGCAAGGCGATCCGTTCACGAAGTAGGGCATTCCCACTACCGCCATGAGCGCTATTGCAACTATTGCCAGACTTGCGCCTAGCACTATTCCTTTCTTTTTTTTGCCTTCTGCCATATTGGTTTGCTATATTTATCACGCAAATTTACATATAATATATAAATTAGGGTAATAAAAACCCGTAAAATGAAATTAAAATTGCTCGCATGTGTTTTTTTTCAAAAAAACTTTGGCAGAAACAAAAAAATCACTTAACTTTGCACTCGCTAAAGAAAAATCAGCCTATAGCAACCGGAGAGGTGGGTGAGTGGCTGAA
>DCGA01000063.1:31378-32109 GCA_002314465.1 bacterium UBA1790
ACCAGCAGTTTGCTAAACTGCCGTAGGGGTAACCCTACCGCAAGTTCGAATCTTGTCCTCTCCGCATAATCGAAGTTAACTGATTGATTATCAAGAAGTTAGCTTCGATTTTTTTATTTTTAGTCGGACGAAATTCGGACGATTCTAAACGAAAACGGTTTGTTAACAATATTTGCGTTTTTCTAAAAGATGTTAAATCTCAAAGAAAAATGTAAAAATAATGTCGTACCTAAATGTAAGAAACACAAGCACTAACAACGTACTTGGATTTACGTACCCCAAATTGCACCAAGGCAAATCCTGGTACATCGACTTCTATGCCTTTGACCCCGCGGACGGAAGAATGAAAAGAAAAAAATATATGCTCGACGGCATTGTGAAGGTGACAGAAAGAAGAAAAAGAGCTGCAGAAATGATGCAAGCCATCGTGAAACAACTTCGCGGAGGCTGGAATCCTTGGGTAAATTCATCAGAAAGCCGCGGATATACACTGTTTGACGATTGTTTGGATAATTACCTGCGCTATGTGGGTAAGATGGACAGAAAGAAATCTATTCATTCCTACACATCAAGGGTGAATATTCTCAAATCATATATAAAGACTCAACTAATACCGATAAAGTATGTGTATCAGTTTGACGAGGCATTCGTCAATGATTTCCTCGACTGGATTCCTTATGTCCCTCACGGTCACTCTGCCGTTGTAGGCGTAATAGTCCTCATGCAGCACT
>DCGA01000063.1:32116-34398 GCA_002314465.1 bacterium UBA1790
TACATGCCGATTGCCACCTCAGTCCTCGTCCCGTCGGTGGAGAACACAAGGTCAGGGATGTCCGAGGTGAAGCGGACTGCCGCCAGTGATGTTATCAGTGTTGTTGCCATAATTGTCGGGTTGTATTGTCAGTGCAAAATTATATATTACTGTCAGTTGCTGAAAAGACAAAAAAACGCAACCGAATAAACGATTGCGTTTTATAAAAACGTGATGTTGACATATATACTAATCTTTTGCTAACATATAATTAATCACTGAGTTTACATCAGCCACATCGATGTCACTATCTTCGGTGACATAGCAGTTAGTAGTACTTTCTTGTATACCAAGTATAACATTGACAAGTAAATTGACATCACTAACGTCAACCGCTTTATCTTTATTTACATCATGTACCCATAACCGCATCTGGTCATACAAGTCCTTGTTAAAATACTCATATTCTCCGTTTCCGTTTTTCATCGATACAAGCTGATAACGCATCAGGCCTCCTTTACAGCAAAATACGCGGTGAAATGTGTCACCATAACCACTTATAGGATAATAGGCACCAATACCCTCGGCCAGCAAGTGGTTTACGCCAACCTCTACTGAATAGCAATGTCGATTAACCAGCAAGTTAGTGTCAGCAGTCTCTTTAGTGAATTGCTTACCCACAATTGCAGCATCTCCATAAAATTCACGGTACCAATTGCTATAAAATGCTTCAATATCGTTAAAATCATAAATCAAGGATTCAAAGTCATATTGCTTACCAGCAATCTCTCCGACAGGTGCATTATAACAATTGCTACTCACTCTTACTTGATACACTTTCTTGTTTTCTTCTCTTATTAATGAATAAACCGCAGTGTCATAAGCTTCCATTACATCACCATTTTCTTCCTCTATGAACCAAATCCCTTTTCTATACACCTTTTTGTATAGTACGCCATTAAAAATAGAATCGTTACCAACAACATATTTATATGGTGTTTTATCCTTAGCATAAAACACCCACTCACTACCATCTCGCACTATGGGAGTGTATTTATTATCCTCAGCTTGGACGCTTAAATTGCTCCATGCAGTAAAGAATAATACAATTATTAAATATTTCTTTTTCATGATTTTATTTTAATATTTGTTTGGTTTCTAATAACAGGTCGTTACGATAAAGACTTATCAAGTATACACCATTGTCAAGAATTGATGTATTTAATATTACCTCAAAGTTTCCGTCTGGTAATCCATATCTCTGACAAATGCTCTCACTAATGGCCGAACGCACTACTATTGACATCCCAGGAATTGATGGACACACTAATGAGACTAATATAATATTGTCATGGAACTGTCAGGTATTTGATATCGTATAGACATCACACGATAAAAATATGATAAATCATTATAAAAATTCGGGGACTGAATTAGTCCATCTTCACCTCCAATATATAATACTTTTAATTTGTCTTTAAATATATTATTAGGTTCTTCGTCAATATTCGAAATCAAATCTTCAGGTAAAGAATAATCACCAACAGAAGACATGCTAATTTGTGATTGCATTCTATTAAGATGGGTTATAAACTCTGCTTTATACCTACCTTCAAAAAAAATCACAGGAACTTCTAGTGGAGATTCTGTTTGTTTAGGCACATAGTAGTATTTACAAGGATGTGACCACATTGTGTTGGAAGGTTGCTCATCCACAAAAATTAACCACATTGGACAATTGCCATTAACCCAAACTTCTTCGGGAAACGTCTCCACGGGACATCGCCAATTATTCACAATAGTATCAGTTTCTGAGGCATAATATTTCCCAGGATCGTCGACCAATGCTCTATACTCCTTCACAACTTGTATCGCTTCGTTTTCTGAAACATTATATGCGAAAGCCCAAATTGAAGAAATCAACATCAAAAATACCAGATTAAGTATTCTTGTACACACAGTTACACTTTTTTATTAATTTTGCAACAAATATACAAATACATTTTGTTCTTTCAAAGAAATATAACAATTTTTTTGCTTTTATAATCATTTATTATGTATTATGTAGCCATAAATTTTTAAAAGAATTTGTTGCTGAAAAGACAGAGAATGCAGCCCGAATTTCTCGGACTGCATTCAACCAACAATTATGAGCAAAAATCAGAACAGTGTCAACCGGCGGTGCCGTGCAGCGTCAACGGCACGGCGTATCGCATTCTCGAATGCCGTGCGTATGCCCATCAGCTCGGCGCAGTATGTGTAGATGTACTCCTTGGAAAAGCCGCGCAACTTCGCCCTCGGGG
>DCGA01000063.1:34426-45168 GCA_002314465.1 bacterium UBA1790
TCAAACACGCGCGGCTTTTCCACATTGGCCAAAAATATAAATTATCATTTTCTTTTTACACAACTGTACCAAGTCCGGCCACGCGGGAGACCTTTATAATGCACAGATATCATCTTTTGAGCATTAATCGATACCATTCATGAAAAATATGCACAATTAGAGTATTAAATAAATTTAAAATCATTACCTTTGTACTCGCATTCTATTTTACCGAAGGCGTGATAACAATTCATGGATACTTCTCCCTGGTATCACTTAATGAGATAAATATAATTTCAAAATAATATGCGCAGATTCATTATTGCAATTACAGTAATGCTTGTGGCTATCGGCACGTCGGCACAGCAGACTAATTTCTGTGGCGAGACTAAGTTTGATAGTATCCACAACAATGAGGTGGTGGCATATACTCAATTGGGTACTAATATCCTCACCGACTTCTATGCAGGTGTTTCAGGCATCTACACCCGTCATTTCAACAAACACTGGGCTGTAGAAGGTGGCTTGAACTACCAGTTTAAGAAAAACCTGGTTGGTTTTTCTGGCCGTGGTATCTATCACTTTAACTGGACCAAGCACAGCGATTTCTTTGTTAGCGGTAAACTGATGTTCAATCGCTACAACTCTTACGATGCCAATGAGTGCATTGCCAATGTCTCAATCAACTGGCAGACTTCATACTTCGATATGACGCTGGGTGAATCGCTCATCCATTTCACATCGCTCGGCTCGGGATATACCGAACCTCTCACACTTACATTCGGTCTTGGTTTTAATATCCGTCGCCGTAGCAATCCTTGGAACATCGGTTTGTTCTTCCGCAACTACGATGATTTCTACTACGAGAACTGGAACGTCAACTGGGGTGTGCGTTTCTACAGCCCACTGCCTGGCACTAAGATGAAACTCTTTGGCGAATTTAATGTACGCCCTGCCGGCTCTATGTCGCAGCTTGCGAGCAAATATGAAACTCATGTTAAATTAGGCATTAAACACGTTTGGAAATGATGAAAAATACGATATTCAGTAAATCTAAACTCGTGTCACTTGCAATCGTTGTGGCATGTTTGGTAGGCATCGTTGTTGCTTCTTGCTCTAAGGTAGACCCCGCAGGTGTTTTGATGGCGGGTACAGCAGTCAACGACCGTGTGAAGATGAGTTTGCTCTATTGGAGTGAATACGGCAATTATTTCGACACTACTGTTGTAGATGATTTCGATATAGAGTTAATAACCGACGAGGATGGAAAACCTAAAGATTACAGATTTGTAGGTGAAAACAAGGCATACTCTTTCCTTATTGGTGCCGACAGCCACACTCTCTACGATACAGGTCGTTTGCGCGAAATGTTTGAGGAGGCAAGACGACACGGCGATATGTTTGTATGTCACCTGGGTGACATCGCCGAGACACAGCCACAATACTATGCGGCTGTAAAAAACGTAGTTGACTTCTATGCCAACAAGAAACATGGTGCTAAACCTTTCTACGTAATTCCCGGTAACCACGATATTACTCGAAACGGTTGGGCTTTATTCACTCAGGTGTTTAATGCTTCTTTTTACGATTTTTGGATTATTGCCGATATCGATGAAGACGGTAAAACATTGTATTTCGACCACTTCATTTTCCTTGATACCGCTTCGGGTACATTGGGAAAAACCCAAATCGAAGCAATTGAGAATGGAGCGCTTCTGGAAAGACAGGCTCAAGACGAAATAACATCAAAGTTTAAGGTTAGAAACCGTTTCGTGTTCACACACACCAACTTCTTCCGTCCTCGTTTCACCCAGTTCGCTTCTACACTGTGTCGCGACGAGATGTACTTCTTGCTTAATAAGACCAAGGAATGGAACACTACAATGGTGTTTGCCGGACACGTGCATGAATGGGATCACCGCTTCATCGATGGTGTTGAACACCTCACATTCGATTCTATGTCGGAGCGTAACTGCCCCAAACCTGGCAACTATCTTATTCGCATCAACATCACTAAGGACGGTAAGGCAAGCTGGGAGAAAGTGCCTATGAAATACGTTAACGATTCGGGCATCCCCGAGAACGACTACCGACACCTGCAGTGGGAGGTCGACTCGGGTATACGCAAGAGCCTCTCTGGGGACGACTTCTCCGACTTCATCGAAGACGACGTAAACGGTAGACTCGAGTAAATATCACAAGCGCTTGAACACAAGTTCGGGCGCTTTTTTTGTTTCTGTTATTCAGAGTACAGGTTCTATTTGTTTTCGCCAGCATGGCGTTATTTTCATGGTCCATTGGATAAAAACACGAATTATCATTTTCTTTTTGTACATATAGCACGAGTTTTTTCGTCGCTGCCTTTCGTCTTTCGGCAAAATAGACTATCTTTGCGTGTGAAAACTAATTGAAATCTTATGAAGACATTAACTAACCTCTTTCTGTGTCTGGCAATCTTAGTAGGCACAAGCTGTGCACAGGCTAAGCCCAAACGTGCCAACAGCCCCAAGCGTGTAGCATTTGAAACCGAACTCAAGCAGATGATGGACAGCCTCAATGTGGTTGGTCTGAGCATCGCTGTCGTTAAGGACAACAAGATTGTCTATAACAATAGTTACGGTGTGCAGGACATGGAAACCAAGAAGCCTGTTACCAATAACACTTTCTTCCGCATTGCGTCTATCTCTAAGTCGTTCTCGGCTGTGTCTATCATGCAGATGGTCGAGAAGGGGCTTGTTACCCTTGATACCGATGTGAACGATGTCCTCAACTTCAAGGTGCGCAACCCCAAGTATCCCGATGTACCCATCACTGTGGAAATGCTCCTCAGCCACACTAGCAGTCTCAACGACAGCGAGGGCTATTGGGAGAGCCTCGACTGCATCACACCGGGTAAGAACGATAACTATACCAAGGCCTACAACGACTACAAGCCTGGCACCAAGTACGAGTACTGCAATCTCAACTTCAGCCTTCTGGGCTCTATCATCGAGCGCCTTTCGGGCGAACGCTTCGACCAGTATGTTGCCAAGCACATTGTTAAGCCCCTTGGTCTTAACGCAAGTTTCAACATCAACGATATCCCTGCAAAGCAGATTGGCAAACTCTACTCATGGGACGGCAACAAGTTTGTAGAACAGAATGCTTATCGCCCCATTACAGGCCTTGATAAATACAAACTCACCGAGAGTAGCGTTACTTTCTCGCCCGCCGGAGGTATGAAGATTAGCGCACGCAACCTCGCCAAGTACATGCTCATGCACATGAACTACGGCAAGTCGCCCCTCGTCAATGCACGTATCATTAAGTCAGAGAGTTCTAAACTCATGCAGGTTGACCACACTCCCGGCTACCACTATGGCCTTGCTCTTGAGCAGACCGATGAATATACACCTGGTGACGTGCTCGTGGGCCACACAGGCGGAGCCTATGGCTTGCGTAGTGCAATGTTCTTCAACCCCGAGAAGAAATATGGTCTGGTCATGATATGCAGCGGTTGCAACAACCCCACTATCGTGCTCAACAAAATCATGCCCATCCTCCATAAGCACTTCATCAAGAAATAAGGCTATATTTGCGGCAAAGCCGCCTTTATATGAATCATCTTCATGAGCTGAAGAATGAAGCGAATGTAGACCTGCCTGCGCAGTTCACATTCCCTTTTCACTACACCCCGCATCCGCTGTGTGTGGAGGCGGCGCGTCTGGTTCAGCGGTATGTCGAGTCACAAGCGGTATTGAACAGCGAACTGCAGCAGGGCAAGATGCTCGGTGTACTGGTTGTGAAGGCTTTCGGTGCCCCACAACCTCAGTTCCTGGCCGCTTTTTCGGGTAATCTCGCGGGGAGCAACGATATCCCTTACTTTGTTCCTGCCGTCTACGACTTGCTCAACCCCGACGGGGAGTTCAAGCGTGGCGAGGCGGCTATTACAACCCTTAATCATCGCATTGCGGCCCTCGCAAACGCTCCGTCTCTCATTAAGCTGCGTGAGCAACTTGCCGATGCCACCCAACGAGGCCGCATGGAAATAGACGATTTTAAGCAACACATGGCGGCTTCCAAGGCTCGTCGCGATGCAGTACGTGCAAAGGGAGGTGTAAGCACCGAAGATGATGAGCAGATGCTTAACGAGAGCCGTTTCCAGAAGGCCGAACTCAAGCGTCTGCGCCAGCGCATAGACGCCGGCATTTCTTCGCTACGCGATGCCGTATCAGCTTGCGAGGACGAAATTTCGGATCTCAAGACACAGCGCAAGACCATGAGCGAAGCCTTGCAGGAACGCATCTTCCGCTTGTTTGTCGTTGAGAACGCCCTGGGCGATTGCAGTGACCTAACCGATATCTTTGCCCGCGCTGAGGGCAAACTCCCGCCTTCGGGCTCGGGCGAGTGCTGCGCTCCCAAGTTGCTGCACTATGCCTATACCCACAACCTCACTCCGTTGTGTATGGCCGAGTTCTGGTACGGTGCGTCTCCCGTCGGCGAGGTGCGCCATCACGGTCACTTTTACCCCGCTTGCCGCAGTAAGTGCAAACCCATACTTGAGTTCATGATGCAGGGACTTGATGTGGAAGAGAATTCTCTCGCTGCATCAACCGATACACAAGGCATTGAGATTGTGTACGATGACCAGTGGCTCACTGTCGTGAATAAACCATCGGGTATGCTCAGCGTACCGGGCAAACTGCTTGACGACTCTGCTCAGACTCGTTTCCAGCATCTTTTCCCCGAGGCAATCGGCCCTATTGTGGTTCATCGTCTTGACCAGGAGACATCGGGCCTGCTCATCTTCGCCAAGGATAAGGACACCCACAAGGCGCTGCAACAGCAGTTTGCCTGCCATTCCATCAGCAAGCAATATATAGCCATACTGTCACGCACGATAGAGAGTGATGAAGGCACAATCTCTCTTCCTATATGTCCTGATGTGGACGACCGACCGCGCCAAATGGTTTCGCCCGAATACGGGAAGGAGGCTGTTACGCGTTACCGCGTGCTTGAGCGTCGCGACGGTCGCACCCGCATTGAGTTTTACCCCACGACCGGACGCACACATCAGTTGCGCGTACATGCATCCCATCCGCAAGGACTCAATGCTCCCATCGTGGGCGACCGCTTGTACGGCACTGCCGATACTCGCCTTATGCTCCACGCACAGTGCATTACTTTCACTCATCCTGCCACAGGAGAGCAACTCACAATCACTTCCGAGGCTCCGTTCTAAAATCCATATCAGTGATATAGAAACAAAAAAAGACCCGCTCATGGCGGGCCTTTTCTTGTTATGTGTAGTGATAGATTACTTCACAACCTTGCTTGCACGTGTTGTGCCGTCGTTGTAAGTAGTAACCACGATGTTCATGCCGTCAAACGGTGTCTCGCTCATCATGCCGGCTGCGTTGTAGTAGCGTACACTTGAAACGCCCTGCTCTGCGCTGATGCCGTCAACTGCAGTCACGATACCGTTGGCCATTGTTGCTGTTGTAGTGTTACCGTACAGTGCTGCATAGGTTGCACCTTCCTTGAGTGCGGGAGCACTTGCTGCGCCGGTTGTCACCTGGGTAAGGCCGCTTGCCTGCATTGTGCCTTCAATGAGGATGGGATAAACGGGGGTAATGTCAATGCTGATTGCAGTACCCTCACTAATGCCATCACCGGGTGTGAACCACAGTGCAGTCTCGTTGTAGTCCTCATCGCTGGGATTGGCCATGAATGTGAGCTTTTCGAAGCCGAGATACTTGTTGTAAACCTCTGTATCGGCAAGCTTGATGGTGGTCTTGTAGAGTTCCTGGTCGAGTGCATTGTCGCCCACTTCGTCGCTCTCGCTGTCCTGTACGTATGCAAGGCTGTTTACTGCGGCAATCTTGCCAAGCTTCTTTGAGTCGGCAAATGCTGCGGCGAATGCTCCGATTTCGTTCTGTGCGTTCTTCTTGAAACCAACGGCCTCGGCACTTGCTGTAGCGGCTTCGCCTGTGTTGGCATCGAGCAGGTAATTACCGTTAGCATCTTGGTAAACGGCTGTTACCTCAACGCTCTGAGAGAATTCCTCGGGATTGATTGATGCAAACGATAACTTGTGCTGTTCACCGGCAACGGGAGCATAGATCGTCTTGGTGCCGTTTACATTAACTACATAAGCGGGCTGACTTGCATCGGCTGCAACGTTTGCATCACCGAAGGGCAGTTCTACATTCACCTTATAGTAGTTTGCTGCGATGTTTGCGCCGTCTACACTTATTGTTTCGGTGTTGGCAACCTTCTCGACTACTACGCTTGCATTCTGGGCTACGGGGTTGGGACGTGCCATCTCGGTGGTTGCGGGCTTGCCTTCGCTCACCTTGTTAACGCCTGCAGTTACGTCGCTATAGTTCATGACTGCCTTGAATACCTTGTCGGTGAACTTGCCGCTGTTGTCAAGGTAAGCCATCGAACCGTTGCTCTGCTTAGTAACGGTTGTCTCGTTATTGAGGGTGTAGTTCAGGATGCCATCGAGTGATACAGCCGCATCTTCCTTCTCGGCGTCGAGTTTGTACTGTGCGGGCACGGGTGCAATCACCAGGACCTTGTCGCTCCAGTTAACCTTTGTATTGTCGCTGAATGTACCGAATACGTTGCTGCGGTTCTCCTCGGGAACTGCTGTCACGTTGGCAAGGCTGCCGTCGGCATTTACGTCTACATAGTAGAGGGGAGCATTCTCGGTGTTCTTGTTATAGGTTACATAACTGTGGTCTGTTCCTTCCATTTCAACCAGCTGCAGTGCAACGGGCTCAAGGGTGTAAACACCGGGGAAGTAGATGATGAAGGGGTTAGAGCGAACTACCGATGTGCGCTCGCTGCCACCTGCAACATTGAATACAACTTCCATTTCATAGTAGTACTTACCCTCTGCAAGACCTACAACATCGTTAACGAAGCTTGTGTTGCTGGGATCGCCTTCGCCCTGGGCAACGATACCGTTGTTAAGGGCTACAAGTTTATCGTTTGATGCATCGTAGCAGCGAATGATGTAACTCTGCACTGTATTGCCTTCGGGGATAGTTACCTGAGGACGATACTGACCATAGTCATATGTTTCGCCATCTTTGTGCGACTGTGCCTCAATCTGTGCCCTACCATATGCAAGGGTAGTGTAGAGGCGTGATTCGTTCTTGGCATCTACGTTGTAGAAGAACTCAATGGTCTTGAAATAGGTGGGAGCAGTAAATTTGAAGTTACCGTTGTAACCGTCGAGAGTACTCAGGTAGTAGGGCTGCTCGGCACTGATTTCTGTACCATCCTGATCATCGCTCTTGAGGTTTCCGAAGCCCCAGTTTGCGTGGTTGCCCCATTCTGCATGGTGGCCGCCGTTGTCATCGGTGTATACCTGTCCGCCCCAACCGGTCCAAATCTTGGCTGAACCTACATACCAGATATCGGGCACAACGTAACGCACGTAGTTCACGTTGTCCTTGAGTTCATAGTCGCCTGTGCCTAAGTTAGCATATGCCTCGCCGTTTTCGCCGGCCTGCAGTTCGGCCTTCCACTCGGCACCGGTCTTTGTCTCATAAACACCGCTGGCGTTGGTCTGGGCCTTGAATGTCATCTGGTCTGATGAATACTGGCGTTCGCCTTCTACGTTTGCTGTGAAGTATACGGGATTACGAGGAGGCCACATGGTGCTGTACATCACGTTGCCTGAGCGGTCCTTGAGCAGTTTGCCGTTCTCGTCATACTGCAACCAACCCTCTTGCCAACCCTTGGCTGTGGTGAGGTTAGCGGGCTTGCCTTCAACACCACGGGGTGTTGTGTACAGCTGGTCTTGCTGCATTGCATAGCCCACAAGCGATACAAACGGCATGTGGCCGGCTGCGCTTGCATCCTCTGTGCAAGTGATGGTTCCTGCCTCGGCATCATAAGTTACATTATAGAGCTTACCCTCGGCGAGCGCTGCGCTGTTATCGTCGCAGTCAACGCTTGTCTCGGCACTCTCGGTGTAGTCAGTCATTGAAGTATACTTGCGTACCTTGAGGTCGCTCATCGAGCGCATTGCAAAGCCGTTGAGGTGGTACTTGCCGTCCTCGCCCTTGGCCATCTGCCACTCGGGTGAAATGCGGTTGTCGTTAAGGCGACCGCCCATCAGGTAAACAACGGGGTTGTTGGCAAAGTCATAGGCTGCCAACTCGGTCTCACTCTGTACACCACGCGGATACACAGGAATGGATTCAAGTTGTTCTGTCCATTCGCCTTTTGAGATATCGTAGTAGGCATATCCGTTGTTCCACAAGTATGCGGGGATATCAAGGTTTGAAGTCTGGTTTTGTCCGTTATTACTGAAGATGATTTTATTGTATTTTTCAGCCACGCAATTGATGGTTATCTTCCACCAACCGTTTGCGTCAGTCTCCATTGCTGTTCCGGGCCATGCATGGTTATTGCCACTGCTGCCCCACATGTATGCGTAAGGAGTTTCCCAACTGTTACCCTTGAAATAAATGGTGAAATCATAGGTCTTTATGATTGTATAAGTAGCATCGGCTGTCGCAAGTTGTGCTCCAGTGCCGTCAACTATTTGTGCATTGATTGTTGTGGTCTCTGTAACGGGAATTGCTTCAGTGTAATTACCCCAATCACCTGTGCCGTTAAAACGATATTGGAGTACGCTTCCGTCGGGAGCGTCATTGGCTGTCAATGTTACATTCTGAGCCTCGTTGTATTCACCGCCGGCAGGATTAATTGTGATTGAAGCCACAATTTTCTTGGTGATAGTGATAGTCTCGGTGCTGGGATTAAACGTGAATATACACAGGTTTCCTGTTGTGGGATTTCCAACCAATGTGGGAGAAGACACCCAAGTGCTACCGCCGTCTGCATTGGTGGTATTCCAGTTACAGCCGGTGCCACCATAATTTGCCTCAAGGCTGTATGTACCATCACCATTGTCAATGGTAAGTTCTTTCCATGACCATGAACTTCCACCCCAAGGGTGCTTCAGGTAATAATGCACTTCTACGGGCTCTGGATCTGAAGCCTGCTCGACTTTCAATGTTAAGTTTGAAAGGTCAAGCGTTAAAGTTGCATTTGTAATGTCTCCTTCGACTGTAATGTTAGCTCCATTAGACTTCAACGCTGCAGTTGAGTTTATCTTGAGCTTGTCATTACTGCCGTAATTGATGCTGCCCCAAGATGCATCTGCAACTTTAAGCTGGACACCGTTAGAAAGACTTACTCCTGTTAGTGTGAAAACGTTTGAATCGTCCGTGGTTTGGAACTCCCAATCAGAAGAAGTTCCCCAACTGTTCATGCTTCCTCGCAGGTAAATGCCAGAGCCGGCGCTTGCCTGACTCGCGGTCAGCAAGAATACAGTCAATAAAAGTAAAACTCGTGAGAATCGAGTCTTAAAACTGTTGTAGTTCATAATTATATTAGTTTTTTGTTATTTGTTTATGTTCTAACCAATGTGAGTCACAAATTTAGTATATATAATTAAGGTGTGAGTCGTTCAACAAGTGAAAACAAAAAAAAACATACGCAAACGATTGCACGTTTGCGTATATATGTTTCCTTTTTGCGAAATGCCTTATTCCACAGCCTCTTCTTGCTCTGACTTTTGCAGGATTAACAGTAATACCGACACGATAATTGCAACAAATCCCAGTGCGATTACCACTGTAAATTTTTCCTTGAAAACAAATACGCCTATCAGCATTGCTGTGAGTGGTTCAAGTGCTCCGAGGATAGACGTGAGCGTACTGCCTATCTGCTTCAGTCCCATGATTAGCGTGAAGTTTGACACGGCGGTGGGAATCAGTCCTAACAGCAACAGATTGATAAAAATCATCGGACTTGATGCTGTTACCAGTCCTCCGCTAAACGGGCTCACCGATACCAGCTGCAATGTACTGAACAGGAATACATAGAACGTGAGTTTGCTGCTCTCTATCTTTCTCACCTTGAGCATTGGCACGAGAACAAGGTAAATGGCATAGGTGAGGCCGGCCATCAATTCAATGAATACGCCCCACGCCGAGCATTGCCCTCCCGGTTCATATCCCGACAGGCACGCCACTCCCACCACTGCGAGCACGATGGCGATGGCTGTGCGCAGCGTGAGTTTCTCGTGGAAAAACATCATCATGATGATGCAGGTGAACACGGGGTAGGAGAATTGTATGGTGGTGGCTGCTCCGCTGTCCATGAACTGGTATCCGTATATCAGCGTAAACGCCCCCAGGTTATTGAAGATGGCAAGTACAAAGATGCGCCATGCGTCCGAAAACGATATCTTCAGGTTCTGCCCCTGGCACAGTGTTATCACCAGCATTGCAAGGCATGCCAGGCCGTAGCGGTGGGTGATAACCGACACGGTGTCCATACCCGACGCCAGACATGGCATCGAGAAGAGGGGTATCATGCCGAACGTGCATGATGATATCATCGCTTCAATAAATCCTTTAGTCTTATTTGTCATTGTTTTAGGGTCGGTGATTGAGGTTTCTTGTTTTAGGGTTGTTTCAGGTATTAGCGCTTATAGAAATATCAGTAGTATTATTTGTGCGAGTATCACTCGCATGAACATGCTCAATGGATACACGGTTGCATAGGCTACACTCGGCCGGTCGCTGTGCAACACATCGCTCGAGTAGTTCATCGCCATGGGGTTGGCCATTGCGCCGCACAGCATGCCGCACACGGTGCCATAGTCTATCTTCATCAGTCGCAGTGCTATGATTCCCACAATGAGTACCGGAACAATTGTCAGCGCAAAGCCCGATGCAAGCCAGGCGAGT
>DCGA01000063.1:45203-70568 GCA_002314465.1 bacterium UBA1790
GAGAAAAAGTCGGGACCCGATGCCAGTCCCAGGCATGCCAGATACAGGGCAAGTCCTATGGCTCGCAGCATCAGGTTGGCACTCTGGGTGGTGTAACTGTTCATGTGGATGCGTGGGCCGAATGTTCCCATCAATATACCTGCAATGATAGGACCGCCGGCAAGACCCAGTTTCACGGGAATCGAAATTCCGGGCAGTGCAATGGGAATGCTACCTAACAGCAGACCCAGCGTCATACCCACAAATACCGAGATGAGGATAGGCTCGTTGAGGTCGGCTACGGCATTACCCAGCACTTTTTCAACGTTCTTGATTGCATCGTCTTCTCCCACTACGATGAGTCGGTCGCCCAGCAGCAACCTCAGGTCGGGAGTGGCAAGCAGCTGCACGCCGTTGCGGTTAATGCGGCTTATGTTCACGCCGTAGTGCTTTCGCAGTTTGAGCGAACCCAGTCGTTTGCCGTTGATCTGGGGCTTTGTGATAAGTATTGCCCTCGAACTAAGGTTACTGTCGATGTTGTTCCAGTCGATGTCTTCCTTGTTCCAGTTGGTGTTTTCTTGTTCGCCAAATAGTATTGTCATTGCCTGCGAGTCTTCCTCATTGGTAATCACGAGCAGGCGGTCGCTCTCGAGCAGCACGGTCTTGGCAGTGGGAATCGATACCTTGCCGTTGCGCCACAAGCGCGAGATGACAAACTTCATGTGGCTTATATTTGCTATTTCCGATACTGTCTTGCCGAATATCCCGGGATTGTGCACCTGGTATGCGGCAATGAATGTGGTGTCGGCGTCATCATCATCGCTGGCGATGATCAAGTGGTTGGTCTTGGCCATGAGTTTGCGCATGAACAATAACGCGAGTATCACGCCCACAACTCCCAAGGGGTAGGTTACGGCACAACCCAGTGCGGCTCCGTTGGCCGAGATGCCCATTGCGGATAGTGTTTGCTGGGCAGCACCCAGGGCGGGAGTGTTGGTTGTTGCTCCGCACATTATGCCCACGGCGTCGGCAAGGTTTATGCCCACGGCCCACGGCATCAATACTGTCATTACAAGTCCCAGTATCACCACCGCAAGGGCAAGCAGGTTGAGCGAGAGGCCACTGTCGTGGAGCGAGTTGAAGAAACCGGGGCCCACCTGAAGGCCAAGCGCATACACAAACAGCACAAGGCCGAAGTCTTGTGCATAGCGCTGCATCTGCGGGTCGATCGACAGGCCCAGATGTCCGGCAAGGATTCCAAGGAAGAAGACGAAGGTCACGCCCAGCGAGATGCCCATCACCTTCACCTTACCAAGGGCGAGGCCACAGGCACAAAGCATAGAGAGCACTATGACAGCCTGAACTGCCGAGTGCTCTACTATAATGCTGTTTATCCACTCCATCTTTTTCTTCCGAGATGTTTTGGTTTGTGATTAGTCTACCTTTACAACCAGGTAGTTAGAGAATTCCCAGAACTTTGTTGAGTTAGTGATGTGAAGCACCTTGCCCGATGCTCCGTCAACAATCTGGTAAGAATCGCTGGGATGCTTTGACATCACCTGCGCTTTCTTGCTGTGAAGCTGTATCTCGCTCAGTGTGCGCTTGTCGGCCTTGGTGAAGTATGACTTCTCAAAGTCGCCTTCCATAATCTTGGTCTTGCGCAGGAAACCGGTCTCGATGATGCGGTTTGCCTTGAGTTCTTTCTTTGAGCCTACGGCGTAGAAGCAAGTGTTGAGCTCATTGGCAATCTTTGTAGCCTCTTCCTGGGCTTTCTTCTTCTCTTGCTTTACGGTTGTATTCTCGGTGTGGAGCGAGTCTACGCGGTTGTTAAGGGTTGCAATTTCAACATGTGCTGCAGCAAGTTGCTCCTTGAGCGTATTGATTGTGCTCTGCTGCATGTCGAGCTGCTTCTTGAGTGACTCGATTGTTTTCTTAGTTTCGGCAGTGTAATTAGTCGATTGGCTAAGTCTCTTTTCAAGCTCGGCGAGGCGTTGTTTCTTCTGCTCGATAGCCTGTTGGATAAGAACAACGTCGTTACGCAGCTGTGCCTTGCGGTCGGGGGTTTCGCCCGAGATGTTCTGGACCGACACGATGTCTTCCATCTCCTTGATTTGCTGCATACCGTCGGCAATGTCGTTCATCAGCGACATGAGGCTGTCCTTCTCGGCCAGCGCGGTTGTGAGCGAGTCATTGAGCTCGTTGTTGATTGAGTCTAGTGCTGCGGTAGCGCTCTGGTCGTCATTGTTGTGGCATGATGGCATCATTGCCAGGCCTGCAATGAGCAGTGCAAATAATTTAATCTTCTTCATTTTGAATATAGTCAGTGTTAATATTTTTCTTGTTTTTGAAGTGCGCATATTTGTCAACCTTCACTGCGGCCTTGGGCTCGGCTCCCGCAACCACAATCACTATCTCGCCGCGCGGGGCGGTGGCAGTGAAGTAGTCGGCGAGTTCGGCAAGTGTGCCGTTATGGGTTGTGTTATGCACCTTTGATATCTCGCGCACCACGCTTGCTTCACGGTCGGCTCCCATCACCTCGGCAAGTTGCTTGAGCGTCTTGACAAGTCTCATGGGCGACTCGTAGAATATCATGGTGAGTGGTTGCTCTTTAAGTTCCTCCAGGCGTGTGGCGCGGCCTTTCTTCTGCGGCAGGAATCCTTCGAAGATGAAGCGCTCGCATGGTAGCCCCGAATTCACAAGGGCGGGAACAAATGCTGTGGCGCCAGGCAGTGTCTCAACCTCGATTCCCTTGCGGCGGCATTCGCGCGACAGCAGGAATCCAGGGTCGCTTATGGCTGGTGTGCCGGCATCGCTTACAAGGGCAATGATACTGCCTCCCTCAAGCATGTTGATAACCCCGGGCATGGTTTCGTGCTCGTTAAACTTGTGGTGGCTGCGCATGGGTGTCTCAATGCCGAAGTGTTTCATTATCACACCGCTGGTGCGGGTGTCTTCGGCGAGGATGAGATGAGCCTGCTTGAGCACACTCACGGCACGGGGTGTCATGTCCTCGAGGTTGCCTACAGGGGTGGGTACTATGTAAAGCTTGCCAGCCATTCGTTATGCAAAGTGGTTGCGAACGATTTCCATAAAGTACTGTACGTCGTCGCTGTCTTTATCCCATTCGAGTTCGTTGATGAAATAGTCTTCTACATCACTTGCCGAGCGCATCTCCTGTATCAGGTCGAGGGCCTCGTTCATGGCAGCCTCATCGCCTTGGAACAGTTCGCGGCGGAATCGATAATAGTCATTGAGCGATAATGACTTGCGCAGGTCCTTGGCAGGATCGCGGTGCACAGGTTCATAAACCGGCTCGTCAAATGTTGCTGTAGCAGGTACTTCGGGCTCAACAGCCTCTTCTATTACTTCTGGGGTTTCCTCTACGGGTTCGCTTGCAGGTACTGCAAAGCTGAAGGGTGCTGCGGGCATGTCTTCGTCGTCTTGCTGCGAACGCTCAATGCTTTCTTCGCCTTGCTCTTCATTATCGTCGGCATAGATGAACTCCAGTTCAATATCGTCATCGGGCTCGCGGTCCTCAACAGGCACTTGTGCGGGCTCTTCGGGCTCGGCCACAGCCTCGGGTTCGGGCATGGGGGGCGGAGTTGCAACTACGGGTGCAGGTGCGGGCTCTTCTTCCACAACGGGACCTTTGTTGCCGCAGTCAAGCAATTGGCACTGCTCGTGCAGTTCTTTTGCAGCCTTCTGGATGCGTTTGTACACCAGCGAGGGAGTGTCCTGGCCGTGACGGGTAACTACAAGTAGCAGACCCTCAATCTCATAGACGTTTGTCAGCAGTGATGCGATGTTGTTGTTCATACCATGCTTTTTTAAATAATGTGCAAGTTTACAACTATTTTTTGAGTTGGGCAAATTTTTGGCCAACAAATGGCGTTATTGATTCAATAACGCACCTATGAGCAGGCGGTCGATATTGTTTTTGAGCGTGGCTCTCGAACATGTGTAATTATTGCACAGCACCGCCCAAACTATCGTGGGATTGTTGGCGGGATAATATCCCACAAAGCACTGCACTTCGCTCATGCTGCCGCTCTTCAGCGTCACGCTGTCGGCAAGTTCGGTGGTAGGCAGCAGTTTGCCTATTCGGCGGCCGGCGTTTGGCATGAGGTCGGTAAGTCTCTTGTTATTGTATTTCTTGTCAACTACTGTGCGCAGCATGTCGCAGAACATATGCACCGATGTGCGGTTTGCTCGTGCAAGGCCGCTTCCGTCGCGCATAAACAGTGATTCGGTGTCAATGCCCATACCGTTGAAGATGCGCTTCACTTCGCTCACGCCGTTGCTGTCAAGGTCGCCACCTTCAGCCTGATAGCTCTTGCTGCGCACTGCAAGTGCACGGAGCAGGGCATGGGTAAACATGTTGTCGCTGCGGTCGAGCAGTGAGATGACGATGTCGGTCAGTTCGGGCGACTGGTGGTTAACGAGAAGTTCTGTGCTGTCGTCCTTCGAACTGGTGTTGATATTGTTGTTTTTTAACTCAATTCCACAGTTTTTAATTGCGGCTTCTACATCGGCTACAAGAAGTGCATCGGGGCATGGGTTTGCTACTATCCAGCTGTGACGGCCTTTGCCCTTTCCTGCTGCGGTGTTTCCGGTCATCACCAGGTTGTTGGCACCGTAGTCAAGGGTTGTAAGTATGTAGTTGCGCTTGCCGGGGGTTGTGCGGTTGGCTACTCCCACGCCAGGCACTTCGGGAACAAAGTGTGCATTGTTCACTCTGCCTTTACGGCCAACGTTGAAGTTGAAGCGTATGGTGTTATCGCGATAGTTCAGGGGGAATACGCCTGCGCCATAGTCTTGCGCAAGGTCACCGGCATCCCACCAGTCGCTGTAATAGGGACCGGGGAACAGACTGCTATCGGTTATCACTTTGCCTGAAACGGCCTTGATGCCTTTGGCTGTGAGTGCCTGGGCAATCTCTTCGGGCAGTTTTGCGATACCGCTCATGAACCCTGTGCCCAGTGTAGGGTCTCCGGCTCCCACAATCACGATATTGCCCACGAGGGTATCGCCCTGCATCTTGCCGTCAATGTAAACCTTGGTCTCAAATCTGAAGTTTCCCCCCAGTGCTTCAAGCGCTGCAGTCGATGTAACGGTCTTCATCGTAGATGCGGTAACTACCGACAGTTCGGGGTTGGCTGCGGCGATTATCTTGCCCGAGTCTACGCTCATGAACATCACTCCGAACGAGGCGTGCTTCATCGATGGGTCGTTGGCAAACCTGTCCACTGCCTCCTGTGGGGTGATTGTCTGAGCCCAGGCGGCAACCGCCACGAGCATTATTGCAAGTAATGTTGTGATACGTGTCATAGCAGATTTTGTTGTCTGTTTGTCGTGATTAGTCTTTGTTGGTAAACTCGTATATGTTGGCGGCAAGGCCGTCGGCAAGTTGCACGAGTGCTACCAGTGGGTATTTGTCTCGTGCGGTGTTTATGTTGTTCTTTGCCTCGGGGCTCTGGAACGCAAGGTCCCATGCTGTCATGTGCCAGCGTATTGCGATGAGTTCCTCTTCATATATCTCAAAGCCGCTCCACAGCGCCATTATTGCCGATTTCTCGCCATGGCCCAAGGGCAGATTGCTGTAGTCTACGTCATAGCCGGGTACTTCTTCCCATATGCCGAATGCACCCTTTACCTTCTTCATCGTGGGGCGGTAGATGTCGCTCTTGCACAGGTCGTGCAGCAGCGTTGCCACGATTACGCTTTCGCGTGTCAGTTGAGATGCAAGGTCAGGACGCTTGGTTATTGCGAGTTCGCGCAGGTGCAGGCCGGCTTCACACACATTGAGCGAATGCTGGCAGTTACCGCCTTCTTCGGCAAGGTGGAAACGGGTACTCGACGGGGCCCTGAAAAAGTCGTTCTTGCCTTCTTCGAGATAGGCAACGAGGTCTTCCACGCCTTCGCGGCCTGTCGACTTGAGTAACTCTATGAATTTCTCTTTGTTTGCTTGGATATCTATTGCCATAAACTTTCAAATGTATTGTTCAATCTGCAAAGATAGTCATTTTTACCGAAACACAGCCCAAATTACACCATGGTAATATGAATAATGCCTATTTATCAGTATTTTTACATTGGGCAACCGCGGGGAGATGTACTTTGTACATTCGCGCTTTTTGTGTCAGTATAGGTTCCCTTTGGACCAAAAAACGAGAAAATTATTAGTCAAAATCCGTTTTTTGTCTGTAATTTCGGTGTGGTAACAATATTTTTTGTATTTTTGTAATTTGTAAAAGTAGTGGCTTTAGTCGTTTCGGATAACGGCGGCACATCAAATGTTGAATTTACATAGAAATAAATGATTGAACGAATACTAAACAGCCTGATTAACTCGTCGCTCGTGCGGTCTTTCAGGATTAATACTACGCCTCGATGGATTATCCTTCTCATCGACCTGTTAATCGTTACAGCCAGTTATGTGGTTGTTGAGATGAAAGATATCTATGGTGCGCCGCAGTCCTATTCTATCGGCTACTTGGTTGCCTGCTGGGCGGCCATAATCTCGGTTTATTTTGCCGTTATTTTCTTCAGCAAGAGTTATACTTGCGTTATCCGTCTCTCGGTAATCGAAGACTTGTACCGCACATTCCTTGTGGTATTCATCTCGACGGTAATCCTCGCAGTTGCCGACCTTGCCGTGTATTTTGCTACCGGAGTAGTATTCTATAGTTTCTGGAATCTCTTCGTTATCGCTATCGAGGCATTCTCTGTGATGATGATTGAGCGTCTGTTCATCAAGTATTTCTACATGCGCATCACGGCGGTTGCCAACACATCGCGCAAGCGTGTCCTGGTGTTGGGAACTTCATTAAACTCGCTCATCTTGGCCAATGCGCTCAAGAGTGAGACCGCTGGTATGTACGAGCCCGTAGGACTTCTTAGTACCAAGACTACCCGCGGAATAAGCGAGGTAAATGGTTTCAAGATTTATTATTATGACCCCGAAACCGTGGCCAATATATTTGTTGAGCATGGCGTTTACGCCTTGATTTTCAACGAGAGCCGCCGCGACATGATTCGCAACGGAATGGCCGATGTGTTTATTGCCAACAATATTACTCTTCTGTCACTCAATAGGGTAGAGGAGTATGACGTAATCGAGGAGAAGGAAGAAAGCAATATCTCTAATTTCGTCAAGGAAGTCCAGATTGAGGACCTTCTGGGCCGTGACCCCATCGTGCTCAACAATTCTCTTGTCAGCACTAATGTCAGGGGCGCTTGTGTGCTCATCACGGGCGCGTGTGGCTCTATCGGTAGCGAAATTGTACGCCAACTTGCGGCTTACAAGGCAAGCCGCATTGTGCTTGTCGACCAGGCCGAGACTCCCATGCACGACCTTTCGCTTGAGATGAAGCGTTGTTTCCCCGAGGCCGATGTGGTTCTATTCATGGGCGATGTTCAGAACCGTGACCGCATGGAGGTCGCATTCGAGACCTATAAGCCTAAGTTCGTATTTCATGCTGCGGCCTACAAGCATGTTCCCATGATGGAAATCAATCCCACCGAGGCCATCTTGACCAACGTGATGGGTACCCGCAATGTTGCCGACCTTGCGCTCAAGCACGGCGCTTATAAGTTTGTCATGATTTCTACCGACAAGGCTGTCAACCCCACCAATATCATGGGTTGTACCAAGCGCCTTGCCGAGATATACTGCCAGTCGCTCTTCTTCGATGCGGCTAAGCGTGGCATGTCTACACAGTTTATTACTACCCGTTTTGGTAATGTACTGGGTAGCAATGGCTCTGTTATCCCGTTGTTCCGCAATCAGATTGAGCGTGGAGGTCCCGTGACTGTCACCCACAAGGATATCATCCGTTACTTCATGACTATCCCCGAGGCTTGTTCTCTCGTACTCGAGGCCGGATGTATGGGTAGCGGCGGTGAAATATACATCTTTGACATGGGTTCGCCAGTGCGTATCTACGACCTCGCTGTTCGCATGATTTCGCTTGCAGGCTTTAAGCCCAATGTCGACATCAAGATCGAGGAGGTTGGCCTTCGTCCGGGAGAAAAACTCTATGAGGAACTTCTCAACGACAAGGAAAAGACTACTGCTACAGTCAACAAGAAAATCATGATTGCCAAGGTTCGTACCTATGATTATCGTGCTGTGTGCGAGAATGTTGAGCGCATTATCGGTTGGGCCAAGAAGGGCAATGTTCACAACATGGTATTCGCAATGAAGACCTTTGTCCCCGAGTATAAGAGCAACCAGAGCGAGGAATTCGAACTCATCGACAAGGAAATTGAAGAAAATCAGGTTAAGGAGCCTCAAAACACTCCCGAAACCGAGAAGTATTATTGATTCTAACTACCAACAATAGACTACAGGGAACCGGGAGATTGCACGGCAACTTTTGGTTCCCTTGTTTTACCGATATGAGATACAGCCTGTCATTTATAATATGTCTCTTGTGTGCGCTCTCAGTGGGTGCAGCCAAACTTTCACCGCGCATTGTGGTGCTTAGCGACTTACATGTGGTTGAGCCTGCATTGTCACAATCTATCACTATCGCTAAAGGGGAACGCAAACTCTTGAAACATAGTGCCGAGTTGTTTGATCTTGCCATTGAACAGGTCCTTGAAGAGGCGCCTTGCATGCTTTTGGTTACGGGCGACCTTACCGACCGTGGCGACATTGCGAGTCACAGGTATGTCGCAGCTCAGCTTGCTCGTGTCAAGGCAACTGGCACACAGGTTCTTGTCATTCCTGGTAATCACGATATCAGCAATGAAGTGAGCAAGGAGCAGTTTGCCCAACTGTATTCCGACTTTGGATACGACAGCGCTATTCGTGACGACAATTCCTTGAGCTATGTGTGCGAGCCGTCTAAGGGTGTTGTTGTGCTTGCTATCGACAGCAACGGCGACAGTAGTGCTGCTGTGAGGTGGGCTGCCGGTCAGGCTGCTCAGTGTAAGGGTAAGAACGTGATTGCAATGATGCATCACCACCTCGTTCCTCATTTCGTACAGGAATCAATGGTGATGCCCACGTCTGTTGTGGGCCTAAGTCAGTCGTCGTGCGACGCCCTTGTGGATGCTGGAGTAAAACTGGTGCTTACGGGCCACACACACATCCACGACGCTGCCGTGGGATATAATAGCGAACGCACCGATTCAATCATTGATGTTTGTACAGCCGCCCTTGCAGCCTATCCCCACTATTATCGAGTGCTCACGCTCAAGGGTAAGAAGGTTGTTGACGATGAGACTCGTGTGGTATCCGACGCTTATAGCGAGGAGTCTCGCCGTTTGCTCGAGAATGCGCTGCCTGCCCTGGTGCAGGGCTTTGGTCGTAAGTATTGGGACAAGGCTCAAAACTTGGTTTCGGGTAATCCATTGGTTCAACGCATGTTTGTCGAAGGTTTGGATTGGGATAAAGTGAGCGCTCTCATTGACACTCATCTAACCCCAGCGTTGACCGAGGTATATCTTGTTACCAGCAGGGGAAACGAACCTGAGCAGGACACCGATAAACTCAAAAAGGACTTGAACGAAGGTATCCTGGCGGTTATCCAGGGCGTGGTTCGTCCTCAGTTCCGCGAAGCGGCTGCCGAGTTGTTTGCTGCTGCCATCAAGGTTCAGTTGATGCCCATTGTCAACAGTATGCTCAACGATACCAATCCGCCGTCTTATACTCCTGTCGATGACCTTAAGTTTACCGCAACGAAGAAATGAAGGTGATTTACAATAACATATTACCTCCGGGTCATTTCCGTGCTATAAATCTGTTCGGTGTGATTTTTGCTAAGCGCAAGTATGGCCGTCTTGCATCAAGAGACCTGAACCATGAGTATATACACACTATTCAGCAGCGCGAAATGCTCATCCTGTTTTTCTATCTGTGGTATGTTATTGAGTGGGTGTTTAAGTATATGCGTTACCGCAATTGGACTCGTGCATATTACAATATCAGCTTTGAGCGCGAGGCCTATCACATGCAGTACGACCTTGACTATCGCCATCACCGTCGGTTCTGGGCTTGGCTCAGGTATATTTAGTTTTCACTGCGGGCTTCTTTTCTTGTAACATTATCCATTTAATGATTTCTCTTTTCTTGCTTGATTGATATTTCGGGCGAGCAAATTTGCTATTATGTACAAATTTGTAGATTTTGATGCTTTTATAGCCCCTTTCACATAAATAAATAAAATAATTAAGAAATTTTGACTAACTTTGTGCTCTATAAGGTATAAAGGATTGTTTATGAGAAAAATTTTTATGTACATGCTGGCGTTATGCGCCATGCTGTCGATGAATTCGTGTATAAAGGAAGAACCTCTCAACGCCGAGTGCGATATTGAGAAGGTAACTCTTTCTGTCGATGACCCCGAAAGCGTATTCTATCAGCTTACCGATATCACTAAGGAAATCACCTCGACTACTACTCTCATCGAGTGGGAGGTGAAGCCCGATGCCGATATCACCAATATCATTCCCATTATCGAAACAACCCCCGGATCAACTGTGTCACCTGCAAGCGGTGTGGCGCAGGATTTCTCTAAGGGAAGTGTTTTTTATGTCGTAACCTCTCAAGATGGTAATTGGACTCGTCGCTACGAGATTTCGATTAAGCATCACATCGAGCCCGTTGTTAACGATGTTATAAAATACGACTTTGAGAATTTCGAACTCGAGGAATCTCGCAACAAGTATTACATTTGGTACAATCTTCTTGAGGACGGCTCTAAGGCTTATGACTGGGCAAGCGGAAACGGTGGTTTCCAACTCAGTATGGGCACCGCTGCTCCCGTTGACTATCCTACCGTCCCTGGCATTGGTGAGGGTATGGATGGAACTAATTGCATCAAGCTCACTACTCGCAGTACAGGTACTTTTGGCGCAATGGTGAACAAGCGTATTGCTGCCGGTAATTTCTTCATTGGTGAGTTCGATATCACAAGCGCTCTCAAGGATGCCATGAAGGCAACGCGCTTTGGCAAGCCGTTCACCAGCAAGCCCGAGAAATATATGGGCTTCTATAAGTATACCCCCGGCGAGAAGTATCAGGACAAGAACGGTAAGGAAGTTGCGGGTATGGTCGACAATGGCTCTAACTATGCGGTCTTTTATCGCAACCACGACGATGATGGCAACGAAGTGTTCCTCTATGGCGACGATGTGCAGACCAGTCCTTACATTGTTGCGATTGCTAAGGTTGCCAACATGCATGCCGCTACCGAGTGGACTGCGTTTGAAGAGGAATTTGAATACCACAAGGAGGTTGATGAGGAACTTCTCAAGAATCGTGGCTATAGTTTCACGGTTGTATTCTCGTCAAGTGTTAACGGTGACCTGTTCGAGGGTGCCGTTGGCAGCCAATTGATGGTCGACAAGGTGCGCGTGATTTGTCCGCACAAGAAGTAATTTACTCACGTTTCAATCTCAGAAATAATGAAAAAAATTATCATATCATTACTCGTTTTAGCGACTTCTTTGGGCTGCAATGCCGAGACAATATTCCACAGTGTTGTCAGCAAGGCTGATATTAACGTTCGCCTGGGCTACGGCATCGGTGGTACAATGCCTCTTGGTCTGCCTGCTTCCATCCGTCACCTTAACACCTTTAAACTCCAGTTCAATCCCTCGCTGGGTATCGATGTTAACTATCCGTTGCAGGATGCTTGGGGATTCATGGGTGGTGTTCAACTCGAGAACAAAGGTATGGAAGAAGATGCCAATGTCAAGAACTACCACATGGTGATTAAGCGTGGCGGTGAAACACTCGAGGGCGTTTTTACCGGCAACGTTACCACTAAGGTGACCATGTGGATGCTCACAGTCCCCCTTCAGTTTACCTACAAGTATAAGAAGGTGTATTTCAAGGCTGGCCCTTACTTCTCTTATGTGGGTAGCCGCGATTTCAGCGGTTGGGCTCATGGTGGTTATCTCCGTGTAGACGACCCCACAGGCCCCAAGGTAGAACTTGGAGAGGTTGAAGGTGAGCGTGGCGATTACGACTTCACCAGCGACATGCGCCGCATGCACGTAGGTATTGACTTAGGTGTTGATTGGCACTTCAATAATCGTTTTGGCGCCTTTGCCGACCTCGCTTGGGGTGTGAGCCAGGTGCACAAAAGTAGTTTCCGCACTATCGAACAGACTCTTTATCCCGTATATGCAAAGTTCGGTCTTACTTATAGACTCAAGTAATTGAAAAAAATTAAATATAATACATTATGAAGATGAGAAAATTATTTGCTTTTTTGACTGCAAGTGTAGTTGCAATGGCTGCGACTGCTACCAACTACACAGGTGCTCTTACCGTTGTTAACGGTGGCACTTCTTCTGTTCAAAACGATGCTGTTGTCAACATCGACAACACTACTGTTACTATCTCTGGCATTACTGTTGAGGGCTGTGCAACCAGCACCGTCAATGGTATCACAACTCTTGCTTTTAATGGCAATGTTACTACTGCTAACGGCGATGTTGCAGCCGAGCTTATTGCTCACTACGGCTACAGTAACACATATGCTACTGTTAACCTGACGCTTGCCAATGGCACAACCTATAGTTTCCAGAATGTAGGGAATGCATTCCAGCTTCCCAATAGCGACTTTGAAACCTGGACCGCTACAAGCGGCGAGGCTCAGCACTGGCACGGTTTCAAGAGCGCTTCGGGCTCACTGGCAAGCCAGGCTAAGAGCACATTTGTTAGCAGCACAGCCGTACGCAGCGGTGCAACCGGAACCAAGTGTGGTGTCATTACTTCAACTTCTGTGCTTGGTGTGATTGCCAATGGTACAATGACCAATGGCCAACTTAATGCAGGTAGCATCTCGGCCGCTAATACTGCTAATCACAGCCACATGGATCGCACATCAACAAGCACCGATAATGATGGCAACCCCTTCTATATGGCTGCTCCCGCTCGCCCCGACGCTATAAAGGTTTGGGTGAAATTCTCTCAGGGCAAGGCCAACACCAGCTACCCCTATGCTACATTCAGCGCTGTTGTTTATGATGACACAAGTGTCAGCGGTGTAACCTATTATCAGGATCCTGAGAACAAGACTTATACTAACGTAGTGGCTCGCGCTAAGAATGGTACTATCGCGGTTTGTGACTGGCAAGAACTCACTATTCCTTTCACTTACCTGACTGCTACCGAAACCAATAAGAGCGCCGATGCTATTCTCGTAACCATGTCGACCAATGCAACTCCCGGTAAGGGCTCAAGCGGCGACCAACTTTTCATGGACGACCTGTCACTCGTTTATAACGCTGCAATTACTGGTGTAACATATAAGGGCGAGACTGTGAAATTTACTGCTGGAAAGGCCGATATGGGAGAGGTTGACGCTGCTCCTGCAGCAACCGACTTCGCTGTCACATACACCGGCGCTGGTGCAGTTTCGGGCTGCAACATCGTTGAGACTGCCGACGCTTATATCGCTTACATCTACGTGGTATCGGCCGACCTCCTTACAACTCAGGTTTACACAGCCGAGTTCGCTAAGAAAGCTACTGCAATCAAGGGTGATGTTAACGGCGACGGCAGTGTCGACATCGTCGATATCAATGCTGTTATCGAGGTTATCCTTAGCGCTGGCTATTCTAAGAATGCCGATGTTAACGGCGATGGTAGCGTCGATGTTGTAGACATTAACGCAGTCATCGAGGTTATCCTCAACTCGTAATTTTGAAATACTAATTATTTAACACTTATACAAATGAAGAAAGTAATTATCTTGCTCGCAGCGGCTGTTTGCTCGCTCGCATCTATGGCTACCGATTACACTGGTAAACTCACAGTATCGGTTAACGGTGTGGTTACACCTATGGAAGCTACTATCCAGGTAACTGAAGTTGATGGTAAAATCAACTTTGACCTCAACAATTTCTGCCTCCAGAGCGAGGATGGCGTGATTGGTGTAGGAAACATCAATCTTCACGGTCTTGAGGGTGAAACTACCTGTGGTTACACCAATATCAAGTACAACGATAACGTTAGTATCACCGAGGGTAACCTTGAGGGTGTTGATTTCTGGATGGGCCCCATCCTTGGCGCTGTTCCCGTAGTTATGAACTGCGACTACAATGAGGCTGCAATGAGCGTTAACATCGACATCGACATGATGTCAACTCTCGAGCAGGTTATCAAGGTTAACTTCGTGGGCACTGCTCCCGCACAGGGCGGTATCACTGGCGATGTAAACGGCGACGGTGCTGTTGACGTTAGCGACGTTAACTCTGTTATCAATATCATGCTTGGTAATTGATTTTTTTAGAATAATTAATCTAAAACATAAAAACAGGGCTTCTGCATTATTTATCACGTGGAAAGCCCTGCTTTTGGTTTTATTGGTAAAGGTTTATGATTGCGATATTATCGTTGGCTTTAATCCCCGTGGTCTTTCTCTTGGGATTTATTTATCTCAAGGATAAGGTCCAGCCCGAACCTATTGAGAATCTCATTAAGGGTCTTCTCTATGGTGTGGGCTCATGCTTTGTAACACTTGGCATTGTAGGGTTTTTCCCCGAGTTTGACGAGACCTCGGTTTTAGGTGCTGCAATGAATGCGTTTGTAATGGCGGCAATCCCCGAGGAGTGCTCTAAGATGCTCATGCTGTGGCTGCTGGTGCGCAAGATGAAGGAGTTTGACGAACCGTTCGATGGTATCGTTTATGCCACCTGCGTGGGACTTGGATTTGCTGGTTTTGAAAACATCATGTATCTCTTCCAAAATTCCGAAGACGCATTCTCTGTAGGTATCATGCGCGGCATCTTTGCAGTCCCCGGCCACTTCTTCTTCGCGGTGGCTATGGGATATTACTACGCAATGGCTCACTTTGGCTCTAAACGCCTTCGTGACCGCAACATGCGCCTTGCGCTGTTTGTTCCCATCATGCTGCACGGTGTTTATGATGCATGTCTCATGGTTCAGGACGCTGCTGCATTCGGTGGGCTTATGCTTGTATGGTTCGTTTTCTGCATTGCAATGTTCAGGGTCGGACTCAAGCGTATCAAGGCAATGCGCACACCCGCAATTCCCACAATGGGTATGCCGGTTGGCACTCCTCCGCCCATCCCGTCGCAGGAAAAGTTTTACCAAGACCCTCCGCAGAATTAAACCATTAATCGTTTTTACTGTCAATACTTAAACCAAACAATATTATTATGAAGAAATATATCCTTTGTGCTCTTGTAGCACTCATCGCAGGCATCATGCCCGCTACAGCTCAAGACGTTACAAGTTTTTCAAGCAGTGTAACAGGTTTTTCTTGCATTATCCCTCAGAATGCAACTGTGATGAAGAACGATGTTGAGGCAATCGTGATTCAAACTCCCGATCAGGAGTACGTTATCACTGCGATTCCTTTCCAACCCTCGCAGAGCACCGATGAGTCTAACGCTGTAGCGTTGAAGACTCTTGCCGAGAGTGCTAACATTGACCTTGAGACAGCATCCGACGTTGACATTACCAACAAGACTATGGAAGGCGGTGTCTTCTTTCAGAATCTTGAGAACGGCGCTGTTTCGGTTGTAGGTGCTATGGCTGTCAAGGGTGCCGACCTTGCATTCTACGTGGCTATTGTCTTTAGTCCTAATTACGCATCTCTTTTAGAGACAACCCTCAGCAATATCGAGTTTGACCCCGATGCAGTAAAGTAATACTGCTGTTACCGATAACGATAAAGGCACCGGTGCTCGCATGCATCGGTGCCTTTTCTGTTTCTATTATCAAAAATCTCACTTCACTGGGATTTTCTCTATTCTTCGACTGTGGCGACCTCCCTCGAAGGGGGTTGTAAGGTAAACCTTTACAATCTCAAGAGCCTCCTCATCGCTTATGAAGCGTCCGGGCATTGCAAGAACGTTGGCGTCATTGTGTTGGCGTGCAAGTGAGGCGATTTCGGGTATCCAGCACAGAGCCGAGCGGATGCCCTGGTGTTTGTTGAGGGTGATGTTGATGCCCTCGCCGCTGCCGCATATCGCGATGCCGGGATAGCACTCGTCGTTCTCTACTGCCAGTGCACAGGGATGTGCTAAGTCGGGGTAGTCGCAACTATCCTCATTGTAGGTGCCAAAGTCCTTATAGGCAATGCCTTGCTCATCAAGGAACTTTATTACTGCTTGCTTGGTTGCCCAACCTGCGTGGTCACTGCACAGTGCCACGGGCTTGCCTTCTTTTAAGATTAGATTATCCATTATCGAGAGGTTTATATTGAATCTTTCTGCAAAGGTACTCAAAACTTTCAGAAAAAACTACCTTATTAAAAAATAAACCGATGGAATTTTCGTTTATTAGGTATGAATAAGTATTTATACATCATATTGGCAACAATCTCTATGTTTGTTGCCACAAGTTGCATTGAGGATGGTTTCACCACCTCGAGCAACGATGTGCTCGCGTTTTCGTGCGACACTGTGGCATTCGACACTGTTATTACAACGCAGGGTACAACCACCAAGCAGTTCGTGGTATACAACAATAGTAAGAAGCAGGTCAAGATTTCGTCTATCAAGGTTTCGGGAGTTAGCGACGCTAAGTTCTACATTAACGTTGACGGAATGAAAGGCCGCGAGTTCCATGATGTGGAATTGCGTGGTCATGATAGTCTCTACGTTTTCGTCGAGGGCTTTATTGACGAACTTAAGAAAGACTATCCCATGGAGTTTACCGACTATATTGAGTTCGTGACCAATGGCGTTACCCAGAAGGTTACTCTCAATGCCTGGGGACAGGATGTTATCCGCTTTTCTGGCGACACTCTGTGGAACGACACTCAGTTCTATGCAAGCCGTCCTTACCTCATCTATGATACCCTCGTTGTTGCCCCCGGAGCCACACTCGATGTTGAGGCCGGCACTAAACTGCTGTTCCACAAGGGCGGCGCGATAAAGGTATATGGAAAGATGAATGCCATAGGCACAATGGACAAGCCCATCACATTCCGTGGCGACCGTCTTGATAAGGTTGTTAGCGACATCGAGTTTGAAATCATGTCGGGCCAGTGGGGTGGTGTTGTCTTTGGCGTTGGCAGCTATGGCAATCACTGGGAATATGTAGACGTGAGCGGCAGCGAGTTTGGCGTGCAGGTTAGCTCAAGCAACCCCGCCAAGGAGTCGCTGTATATGCTCAACTGCCTTCTGCACAATAGCAGCGGTTCGGTATTTACTGTGTGGAATGCCGGCGTGACTGCATTTGGCACCGTGTTCAGCGAAGCTGCCGATGGAGTTGTTTACCTTTATGGCGGCAAGACCCACTTTGCCCACTGTACGTTGGCCAACTATTACCTGTTCAAGGTTGTGGAAACTCCGCTCATCAATGTGTTTAACATCGACGACCCCAACTGTCCGCCCATCAAGGCCGACCTAAACAACTGTATATTCTACGGTCTCACAAGCGACATAAATGCCGGCGACCTCACTGGTACCGATATCTATCTGCGCAATTGTTTGCTCAAGTCTAAGGGTACCGACGATGCTTATTTTATTAACATCGTGTGGGATTCAGACCCCAAGTTCTATACCGAACGCGATAAATATCTTTTTGACTACCGTGTAAAGGATGAGAGTGCCGCTATCGCACGTGGCGATAAAGCGCTTGTCCCCGATAAGGCTCGCTACGACCGTTATGGTAATGACCGCCTCGCTGAGTCGGCTCCTACCATCGGAGCATACGTCTACATCCCGCAACCCGCCGAATCTATTATTTCACGTAGATTGAAATGAAATATTTCCTTATAGCCGGTGAAGCCTCGGGTGACCTCCATGCGTCACACCTCATGAAATCTCTGCTTGAGCAAGACCCTGAGGCCGAGTTTGAATTCTTTGGAGGCAACTTGATGGGGCAGGTGGCTGGTAAGCGCCCCATTATACACTACTGCGACATGGCCTATATGGGTTTCATTGAGGTCGCTAAGCACTTGCGTTCTATCCTGGGCTACATGAAGAAGGCTTGCAAGTCTATCGATAACTTCAATCCCGATGCTGTAATCCTTGTTGACTATCCCTCGTTTAATCTCAAGATTGCCAAGTATGCTCACAAGAAAGGCATCAAAGTGCACTACTTCATCTCACCCAAGGTGTGGGTATGGAAGGAATGGCGTGTAAAGGATATCAAGAAGTATGTCGACTGCATGCATTGCATTCTTCCATTCGAGGTAGAGTTCTATAAGAAACATGACTACGACGTAAAGTATGTGGGTAATCCCACCGTCAACGAAATCAATGCAGCGTTGCTCACAATGTGTGATGAGAAAGAGTTCAAGCGTCTCAATGGCATTGAAGATGAGCGTCCGATTATAGCCTTGTTGCCTGGTTCGCGCACTAAGGAAATCAACGATAACTTGCCTTCGATGCTTGCTGCTGCCGAGCGTCACAAGGATTATCAGATTGTAATAGCTGCAGCGCCATCGGTTAATCCCGATATCTATTATCAGCACATAGACGCCATGGCGTCACAGGCATTACTGGTGACCGATTCCACATGGGCTCTTGTTCGCAATTCTCGGGTGGCACTGGTAACCAGTGGAACTGCTACCCTCGAGACCGCAATGCTTGGTACGCCTCAGGTGGCGTGCTACCGCATGAATGGCAGCAAGTGGATGCGCAAAGTATATCGTTTAATGCTCAAGGGGCGTTTTGTGACTCTGCCCAATCTCATCCTTGATGAACCTGTCATCCCCGAGTTACTATTGAACGAATGCAACGTTGAGAGTATCGACGGGCATCTCACTGCACTACTCAACGATGGTTCCGAGCGCAAGGCAATGCTCGATGGTTATTCTCGCATGGCAGCTCGTTTGGGTAATAACGATTGTACTGCTACAGCGGCGGCAACAATAGTCGAGTCACTATCATAAAAATACACAAAATGATTAATCCCGAAATCCATCAATTCCTCGAAACCTATATCGTGCCTCAATACGATGCCCACGATGCAGGTCATCGCCGCGACCATGCCCACTATGTGATGAACGAGAGCCAGCACTTGGCGCAATACTATCCCGATGTCGACCGCAACATGCTTCTTGTGGCTGCGGCCTATCACGACCTGGGGCTGTGCGAAGGGCGCGAATTGCATCATGTGGTGAGTGCACGCATGCTACGTGAAGATGAGCGTTTGCTTCGTTGGTTTTCTCCTGAGCAGATCGATGTCATGGCCGATGCGGCTGAGGACCACCGTGCGTCGAGCGATCATGAGCCACGCACTATCTACGGTCGTATAATTGCCGAGAGTGACCGACAGATTGATGGTGACACTATTATTCGCCGAACAATACAGTTCACTTTGGCTAATTACCCCGGACTTGGCGAGGAAGAACAGTATGCCCGCCTGCTCGAGCATATGGATGAGAAATATGCCGAGGGCGGTTATCTTAGGCTTTGGATACCCGAGAGTTCAAATGCTGATAGACTTGCTGCTTTCAGGAAGTTGCTTAAAGACCCGGTTGCCTTTAGGGCTCGTTTCAATGAGGTTTATGCCGCTACAATTAAAAGGTAAAAGATTTTATTTTTTTATATAGCGAGGTCCCATGCAAATGCTTGGGACTTTTCTTTTTATGTTAAAAAATAAGAGAATATGAGAATTATTTGCATAATGTGAGAATTATTATTACATTTGCATTTCCGCTTATAATTATCTACAATTTAATAATATTATGAAGAGATTTTTTACATTTGTGCTCGTTTGCTTAGCTGTGTGGTCAGCAGTGAATGCTGTTCCCGCCAAGCGTGGTATTCGCACTTTTACTCAAAAGGATGGCTCGAAAATCCATCTGCAACTTGCTGGTGACGAATGGCACCATAGTTTCTTAACCGAAGAGGGATATGCCGTTTCTCGTAATGAGGCCGGAGACTTCTGCTATCGCACTACCGATGGCATTAGTTCTGTTGTGGCTCACGATTTGTCTGGACGTTCGGCAACCGAAAAGCAGTTCGTTTCGGCTAATGCCGAGAAGATGAGTCTTCAGGCTTTGTTCTCTGAGAGCCAGAGCGCACGTCGTTCTCGTGCTCTCGTTGCTCGCAAGAGCAGCCAGGTTCCTCAAACCGGCTCTCCCCGTATTCCTGTTATTCTTGTAAACTATAAGGATAAGAAGTTTATCAGCACTAACCCCAAAACTGTTTGGCAAGAACAGATTAGTGCGGCAAATCAGGTCAGTGTATACCAGTACTTCGTTGACCAGTCATTCGGCAAGTATACCCCCCAATTCGACATCTATGGTCCTTATACTCTGGCAAACAACCGCTCAACTTATGGCGGAAACGATTACAGTGGTAATGACAAGGGTGTAGGTAAGATGGTTGGTGAGGCTTGCTCTGGTATGGACTCAAGCATCGACTGGACTAAGTATGACAATGATGGCGACGGCGTGTGCGACGTGGTTATCGTACTTTACGCTGGTGATGGCGAGGCTTCAAGTTATGACAGCGATGCCGAGAACTCTGTTTGGCCGTGCCAGTGGGATCTTGCAAGTAGTGACTATGGCAAGAACCTAACTCTTGATGGCGTAACAGTGTCTAAATTTGCTGTTTTCAATGAGCTTTACGGTCAGGACCTCACTAAGATTGATGGTATCGGCACTATGTGTCACGAGTTCTCTCACTGCCTTGACCTCCCCGACTTCTATTGCACCAACTATGGCAATTATTTCGGTATGGGTAGCTGGAGTCTTCTTGACTACGGTAGTTACAACAATGATGGTTACACTCCTTGCGGTTACACAGCCTACGAGCGTAACTTTATGGGTTGGTACGATTATGAAACTCCTGTAGAGGGTAAGCGTTACACAACTCAGCCTGTTGCCGACGGTGGAAAGGCTATTAAGGTAACCACCCCCAGTGCCAATGAGTATTTCGTTATCGAGAATATCCAGAAAACCGGTTGGAACGCTTATGCTCCGGCTGCTGGTCTTCAGGTAACCCACGTTACTTACACTGCTACAAAGTGGACAAATAATACCGTAAATAATAGTAATCCCCAGGGTATGACTATTATCCCCGCCGATAATAGCCTTAAGATGACTTATTACAGCGGCTACTATTATCTGGATACCGACGATGAGGTGGGTGACCTTTTCCCGTACAATGGACACAACGAACTCACTTCTACTTCTACTCCTAAGTTTGCAATCAATGGCTCTGGTACTTTCGATAAGCCCATCACTAATATTACACAAAATACTGATGGCTCGGTAAGTTACACCTACATTGCTCAGCCCGTTGAGGCTCCCGTTGCAAATGATGCTGCCGATGTTACTTCAAGCAGTTTCAAGGCAAGTTGGAACGCATGTGAAGATGCGGTTAGTTACACCCTAAAGGTTAATCCCAAACCCTCCTATAGTGCTATCCTTACCGAGACATTCGCTAAGTGTACATCAAGTTATACTTATAGTATCTCAAGTTCTCTTGATACCTACATGGACAATGCGGGTTGGACTGGTACATATGATTATCGTGAGGTTGGTGGTATACGACTTGGTTCAAGCAATTACACTGGTAGCCTTGTTAGTCCCGCCCTTGACCTTACCAATAGCGGTGGCAAGATGACTGTTGCAATTACATCAAAATCATATAACAATGACACGGGTGTTAGCGTGAATGTTACCTTTGCAGGCTCAACTCAGACTTATAGCACATCGTCTACTGCTTCAACCCAGTACTTTGTATTTGATTGTGATGAGAATGCAACACAGAAACTCACTATTGCATCGACTACAAAGAAAAAACGTCCTGTGATTACAGGAATTGTTATTTACAGCGGTGATGCAAGCGCTCTCGCTTCTGCATCAGCTCCAAGCGAGTCTCGCACCGGTGACGTGATTACAGTTACTGGTATCACCGATACTCAGTACACTGTTACCGGTCTTAACCCCGAGACCGATTATCAGTACACCGTTAAGGCAATCTACGCCAACGATGAGAGTGCGTGGTCTAATGTGGTAAACTTCACAACCCTTAAGCAATCTACCGTATTGACCGGTGATGTAAATAATGACGGTGTTGTCGATGTTGCCGATATCAACTGCATTGTAGGTATCCTTATCAACGGTGTTCCCGCTTCTACATACGAGGGCCGCGCCGATGTGAATGGTGATGGTGATGTAGATATTGCTGATATCAACTCAATCATTGAGATTCTCCTCGGCAATAATTAATCACGAGATTACATGATATAGTTTGCCCTCGCAGTATTATGCTGCGAGGGCAATTTTTGTGTCCGTTACAAATCTACGTCTTTGATGCATCCGAATTGATATCCCATTTCTCTTAACCTGTCAATTATTAGACCCAGGTGGTTATATGGTCTGTCATCGGGAGTGCGCCATGGATAGTTCATTGCATGAATTAGAAGTATTACTCCGTCCAGACCTTTTTCTCTCTCATATTTCCATACAAGATTGAGAATATCTTGAGCGCTTAGGTAATTGGGTTTGCCGGGCTGTGTCCAGTCTTGGTCTGTGAGTATGCCCAGCGTAGGACTCAACAGGGAATATCCCTTGTCCATGTACCATTGTGCGGTTTCTTTATTTGCGGTTTCATAAGGGGGAATCATCTTGCGGTAGTCTTCTTTCTTTAGACCGAAGCGCTCCAACTGATATTCCATCAGTTTTAGGTCTACGTTCACCGAGTCCCGCGTCACCAGCGTCTTGCCTTGTGTGTCGCACAGCAACAGGTGTCCATAGGAGTGCCCCGAGATATAATGTCCTTCGGCAATTATTCTTTTTATGCTGCTTTCATATCGGGGCATCGCAAGGGTGATTGCAGTGGGGAAGAATGACCCTTTCACGCCTTTTGCCTTTAGTGTGTTGAGAACCGTTTCTACTCCGTCAAAGTTTTCGAAATAACCTGCATCATCTATGCTGAAGTGACCGGTAAACACAAGGTAGATTGTCTTGTGGTCGCTGAATAGCTTCCTTGCTACGCCGCAGGTGTCCAACTCTGCGCGTACTCCGCCTGCCCATGAGGACATTGCCCCCATGAACATTATTGTCAATAGGATAATCCTGCTAATCATTTGTGGTTTATTATGAAATGCGCGATCCGCGCAATAATATATGTTTCCCGCTTGCTGTGGTTGTACCGAAAATGTAAACACTCCCGCCATCTGCAACCTTGAGCCTTTTGGCAAGTTCATTGGCTTTAATCGGGAAGTTTCGCACGGCAACATTTGCCTTTGTCACGCCTTGTGTGAAAGCCTTTAGCTCTTTCTTGTTCATTGTGCTCATCGCGTCTATCTTGAACACTCGCCCGGGGAACGATTCTTTTAACTCGTTGCCAACAAGCAAGTGGCTGTCATTGCTCACAATATCCAGTTTATAGAGGCTTGACAGCAAGTTATAGCCGCCGGCTTTCATTATAGAGGCATTGGGTTCGTATAAATAGAGTGGGGCAGTGCTATCGTCCCATAGTGTGGGTGAGGCGTTTTCGTTTCTAAGCACAAACTCCATTCTTTCGTCGTCATTTACACAGAAGACGGTCACTTCGCCCGCATAGCCGCGTTTCAACACGAGCAACAGTTCCTTGCACTCTCCATGTACGCTCACGATGTGAACTTGCTGCACCGCGGGTAATTGAGCCACGGCGGCGCGGTGGTCGAGCATCGGTGATAATTTGATTATCACGGTATGCGCTTTCTCAAGCATGAGTTGCGCTATCTCGGTGACATCGGGTGTGCAGTCGGCAAGGGCAAATACTCGGTTACCTGCTTTGTCGCGGCGAGCAGGGTCTATATACAGGGTGNNNAGGGTGTCTACCGGCTCCATTGTACGGAGGTATTCTACACCGTCACCATTTACAACTTCAGCATCCAGACCAAGCACCTTAAAGTTGTGCCGTGCTATGTCGCACAAATTCTCCTGGCGTTCGATGTATGTACCTTGTCGGCCTTCCGACATGAACGAAAAATCTACTCCAAGGCCTCCGGTCAGGTCGGCGGTTTTTGACCCTATCACGAGCCCTGCCTTGTATTGTGCTGTGACTTGCGATGAGCATTGTTCCATTGCCAGTTGCGGACCGTAAACAATCTCCTCGTTTGCTGCCCAGCGAGGCAGTTTGTTGGAGGCAATGCGCCATCCCGCAATCTGTTGCAAGGCCGCAGTCATATCAATGCCTTGAAAAGACTTTGCTTTCAGTGCTAGTCCTCTCAAGTCGTCGTTGCGATGTTCGCGAGCAAATTTCAGGATATCATTCCACTCCATATCGCAAAGTTACAACAATTTGCCGAATACCGAAAGACTGGCTTCGAAAAATACTTGATGTCCTGTTTTGATGTTTGAATGAAATTGGCTTTTGTATCCTTCTTTTTCTATTTCTGTATTTGCGTTTTGATGCCTTGCGGTAGATTCTTCACCTGGTTTACTTTTGTAATACAAATCGCTAAATAAGCAGTCGAATCGGTACATGCGAAAAAACACCCTTAAAATCGCAAAAAACCATGGGGTTTTGTTGTATGCATAGTTTTGGTTTATTAACATATAATGCCCGTTTGTCGGCAAAAATCAAGTCATTTTATATGACGTGTTCAAATATTAGCGGAATTTAACAAAAATAACCCGCATTTTTGTTCCGTAGTAGGGAAAAGTTTTGTACTTTTGCCAAGTGTTACGTTTTGTGTGCAACACTAAAGTAGAAATTAAATATACATTATTATAAAATAACATTAAAAAATGGCAAATCAAATCGCAAAACCTGCTACCGGTAAACTCGGTATCATGGTAGTTGGTCTGGGTGCAGTTAGCACCACTTTCATCACAGGTGTGCTCATGGCTCGCAAGGGTCTTGCTAAGCCTGTTGGTTCAACAACTCAATATGACAAGATTCGTGTTGGCCGCGGCGCTGACAAGAAATACCTCAAGGTAGAAGAAATCGTTTCTATGCCTTCTCTCAACGACATCACCTTCGCTGCTTGGGACGTTTATCCCGCTAACGCTTACGAAAGCGCTATCAACGCTGAGGTTCTCAAGGAGAAAGACATCAACCCCGTTAAGGACGAACTCGAGGCTATCAAGCCCCTTAAGGCTGCGTTCGACAAGAACTATGCTAAGCGTCTCGACGGTGACAACGTAAAGGATTGCAAGACTCGCTGGGAAATGGCTCAGGCTCTGCGTGAGGATATCCGCAAGTTCAAGGCTGAGAGCGGTGCTGAGCGCATCGTTGTTCTCTGGGCTGCTTCTACCGAAATCTACGTTGCTCCCAACATGGCTGTTCACGGCAAGCTCGCCGACCTTGAGCAGGCAATGAAGGACAATGACACTGCAAACATCGCTCCCTCTATGTGCTATGCTTACGCTGCACTTATGGAGGACGCTCCCTTCGTAATGGGTGCTCCCAACACTACAGTCGATATCCCCGCTATGTGGGAACTCGCTGAGCAGAAGTGCCTCCCCATCGCTGGTAAGGACTTCAAGACTG
>DCGA01000190.1:0-463 GCA_002314465.1 bacterium UBA1790
TGCAAAGGTACAACTTTTTTCGCACGTAGCAAGCATTTTTGACTAAAAAAGTTTTACATAAAACAGCAACAGCCCGTCAACGCGTTGACAGGCTGTAATTTATCGTAGAACATATTTTTTACTTTTGAGGTTCGGCAATTGAGGTTTTTTCCTCTGCAACCTCCTTTTTCCCCATTGGAATCGTGTAGTAGGCACTAAAACTAAGCCCTATGCTGCCGCGGCGTGTACCATATCCCGGAATAAACCACGGTTTTCCCTGTGGCGCCTTGTTCTCGCTTATCAAGTTGTGATAACGTACCATCCATCCCAGTGACACCTGCTTCCACACCTTCACCTTGAGTCCAGCAACAGCCTCAAACCACAATGCGCGGCCAGTATTGCCGAGTATCTCGGTTGATGCACTCTCACCCCAATAACTGTTGTGGTAGGAAATATCGGTGATATCATACTTGAAAATGCTATG
>DCGA01000190.1:493-11658 GCA_002314465.1 bacterium UBA1790
TCGCAAGCCCAACAGCGCCTGATAGTCGGGGCTGCTCTTGAAGGTGAAATTATAGTTGGCACCTATACGGGCAAACGGCGAAACCTTACCCTTGTAGGTATAGTTCATGTCGTCGGGGGTAGACTTGGCAAAGCCCACACCGAGTTCCACAACGGGCTGCAGGCGGTTCCACATATTGAGGGTGAAACTCGCATCCACATTCATGTGGTCCTGGCCGAATGCTCCCAATAAAAGGTCGAGGAAATTAAGGCCTATAGCCATGTCGGTGAGCTTGGGATAACGGGTATATGCCTTCTTGATAGAATCCTGCCGTGCCTCTTCCAGGGCCTTCAGCGTGTCGCCGGTGAGATACTGCTCAAGCAGTTTGTCATCTACATCCTTACCCGGCAGCAGCACCTTGTTGGTATTCTCCTTAACGGGGGTGATAAAGCGACGCGACGAATGTGACTGCGTTGCAACACTGTCGATAGCGGTCGAGTCGGCCCTATTCTGTGCCACAGCAGGTAATGCCGCAAGCATGGCCACAACCAGCAATATGTACATCTGCACCCTTCTCATCACGGCTTAAAATATATACGCATTGTCTCGGTGCTCACATTGGTCACCTTATTCTGCATCACCACCACCGAGTCGATGGCATTGTGCGTGCAGTCAACGTTAGTAAGTTCAAAGCTGTACATCGCTCCACACTCGGCTCCTGCAAAGTAGGGTACCGACTTGTAGTCGACCGACAATGTATCGGTATAGGTAGTCCCAAGGGGTGAAGCAACCGCAATAATCCATTGCGTGTTGCTTGTAGTGGCGCGCAACGGCAGATATGTTTCACTCAATGCCTCGCCATCGACAAACACGCTGTCGCCGGGAGCGCCGATGCCACGCAGCGTTAAACCGCTCACCGTAGCAGCACCCTGCCCCGATACATAGAAACGCACCAGCGGCAGACTGTTGCCGTTGTCATAGCAACTGCTGTCGCTACACGCCCCTGCGAGCACGAGCATAGCAAGCAATATGAGTGAAACAAGATGCTTCATCACTTGATTTCCTCCGAGATTTCGTAGTGGTTACGCTCACTCGAGTTGCGGGTAATGAGTTCGCCCAGGAAACCGGTGAGGAACAACTGTGTACCCAGTATCATCGCTGTGAGCGAAAGATAGAAGTAGGGAGAATTAGTTACCAGCGTATAAGGATTGCCAGCCCACATATTGTACAGCTTGAGACCACCCACGGTTATCACGGCAATAAAGCCGAAGAAGAACATGAGGCTGCCCAGCAAGCCGAAGAAATGCATGGGCTTAACGCCAAACTTGGCAAAGAACCACAGTGTGAGCAGGTCAAGGTAGCCGTTCACAAAGCGATCAAGACCAAACTTGGTGACGCCATACTTGCGCGCACGGTGCTGTACCACCTTCTCACCTATCCTGTCGAAACCCGCGTTCTTGGCCAGATAAGGCACATAGCGGTGCATGTCGCCATACACCTCGATGTGCTTGATCACATCGCTGCGATAAGCCTTGAGGCCGCAGTTAAAGTCGTGCAGGTTCTTGATGCCGCTCACCTTGCGGGCTGTGGCATTGAACAGCTTGGTGGGAATGGTCTTAGACAGCGGGTCGTAGCGCTTCTTCTTCCAACCGCTCACCAGGTCATAACCGTCTTCCTTAACCATGCGGTAGAGTTCGGGAATCTCATCGGGGCTATCCTGGAGGTCGGCGTCCATGGTGATGACAACATCACCCTGTGTGCGTGCAAAGCCAGTGTTGAGTGCCGGAGACTTACCGTAGTTGCGGCGGAAGCACACACCCTTAACGCAGGGATTGGCTTCGTGCAACTGAGTCACTACTTCCCATGAGTTATCGGTACTGCCGTCATTGATGAGCAGCACTTCATAGCTGAAGTTATTTTCATTCATCACGCGCTCAATCCATGCCACGAGTTCGGGCAGCGATTCAGCCTCGTTATAAAGAGGAACTACAACAGAAATATCCATATCTTGTAATCAAATAATTGTTTGTCGTTATCGTTATCGCACTATCGCCTTGATGCCAAGGATGCAGTAATCAAGCCCATGAACATACCCGAAAAATTGGTCATCACAAACATGTTGAGTGCATAGGAGAACGGAGAAGGAACGAGGTCTTCCTCAAGCATCATCTTCAGTGCCTCAACGGTCTGGCTGTCCTTGAGTTCGGGAATCTGCTTGTAAGTTTCAAGCAGCATCTCTATCTGCTCATACATGTAGCCGGGACGCAGATACTCAAGCACACCATAGGTGAACAGTAGCGTGAAGATTGTGCCGAAGAAGATAGCCACAACACCCATGCGCCACAGGTCCCACATGCCAAAGTCGCCCTCACCGGCTACGAAAACGCGTCGCTGCATGAGGTAAAGCACAACAGGCCCGCCCAGCAAGAGAACCATAGCGGCAATCGCCAAAGGGGGCACCAAGTCGGCATAAATCATCGACAGCGAGATGACCGTAGTATACAGTCCCATCACCACCGAGCGGTCCAGGCCAATCCTGAATATGTTGTTACCTTCGTCCATTCAAAGTGCAATATATACATTTAAACTACAAAATTACACCAAACTAATCGTATTACAAAATAATTAGGCAAAAATCCCCAGCCACCTCACGGCAGGGCACAAAAAAATCCCGGGAAGCCTTGCGGCAACCCGGGACGGATTATCTAATGAGTTAAATAATCAGTAAAGATTATTTGATCTTCTCATATACATAAACCTCGTGGATTTCCTTGTCGTAACCTTCGCCTGTGAACGGGCCCTGGCTCATACCAAGGATGATCTGAGTACCACGGTTGTTGAGAACCAGCAGGTCATCAGTAACGGGGTCAATGCAAAGACCTTCGATCTCACCAGCGCGACGGAAGTCAGTCATCTCACGGAGGAGAGTAACCTTGCCACCCATAGCACCACCAGCGATCTTGCCTGTGCGCTTAACAACCTTACCAGCCTTGTCAGTCTTAACGCTCCAAGGAGTGTCCTTAACGGGCTCTGTACCGTCTACGAGACCAGTGAAGGGAGCACCTGTGATGTCCATCTTGTAAACGTTGTCGGCGATGTGGTAAGTTGACTCACCATCGTCAGCAGCGAGAAGCATAGTACCATCAACGATGAAGATACCCTGGCACCAGTAGGGCTCGGGGCGGCACTGAACCTTAGTGTAGTACTGCTTAGTCTCGAGGCTGTAAGCATATACATAACGGCTGTCTACCCAGTCGCTGAGCCATACGAGGTTACGCTCGCGGTCAACAGCAAGACCAGATACCTCTACCTGACCACTTTCGGGCTTCCAAGGAATTGACTCGATGTACTTAAGAGTCTTAGCATCGTAGATGTCGATTGAGATGTTCTGACCACGACCCAGGTTGAAGTACTCGTTACCTGTGTAGATCTTGCCATCATAAACGTCGATGTCACCGAAGTGGTTAGCACCACCGTTGTTTACATCGGGATTGTTGAACAAAGGATCGCTGTCGCTCTTAACGCGCTTGTTAACGAGGTTCCAGTTGTGATCGTAAACATACAGACCACGAGTGTCGCTGATGTAGAAATGATCCTTGTCAGCTGCAACGCCCTGACGGCCAGGAACTGTTACGACTTTCTTCAGACGATACTCAGTACCGAGGTGCTGTGCTGTAGCGGCCATACCGAGGCTGCATACTGCGAGAAGAACTAATAATTTCTTCATAATAATTTAGGTTTTTGGGTTAGTTAAAAAAGTTATAAATAAAAGTAGTCTATGAATTTAAGGTGGGTACTATACCAGTAACTTTTTCGGGTTCCCAACATAGAACCCACCTAAATTGTTTTTAATGTCTTAGGGTCAAGAATTAGAACTTGAAGAGACCCATGAGCTGTACCTGCTCGTTAGTGTCATAACCGAGAGCAGCCTTAGCAGCGTCCTTGTACATTGTGTGACCGTAGTTCAGCTGAATCTTAACGTTCTTGATGGGGTTGAAAGTAAGACCAGCGCAGATGCGGTTGTAGTTGTTAGCTGTAGTCTCACGAACCTTGTCCTGGTACATGTCCCAACGTACGATGGGGAGCCACTTGCCAACCTGATAACCTACGAGAACGTAAGCACCAGCCTCGTCAACAACCTGAGTACCGTCAACCTTAGACTTCATCATACCATACTCACCACGGATATCAAGACCATTGGGATCCTTGTACCATGCACCAGCAACCATGCGGCTCATGGGGTTGTACTTGTTAGCACCTGTGGGAGCAGCAACGCCTGTACCACCTGCGAGAGCCTGTGAGCTGTACTCGCCCCAGTTGTAAGTAGCCTTTACGTTGAAGTTCTTGAAGGGACGGATAGTTACGCTAGCGTAGAGGTCCTTGCTCTTGTTGCGGTCGTCCTTGCAGGGAATTGAACCGTTAGTCAGAGCTACATCATAGTGGAAGTACTTGAAGCCCTTACCGCTGTCACCGAGGTCACCAATCAGCATAACACCGAGGTCACGACCGTAGTCAACCAGGTTATACTCATAGGGGTTGCGGCAAGCAATGCGATAAACGATGTTAGAGAAGTCTACAGTCTCCAGAGTTGCGGGAGAAATGTCGTAGTTCTCATAGCCAAGGGGAGTGTAGAACTGACCAGCACGGATCTTGAACGCGGGGCTTACAGTGTAAGTTGCGAACGCATCCATAACCTGAATGTTTTTCTGGCCATTGCCGTTAGTTGAACCAGCGATGCCGTTGAAAGCCTCAATCTGCAGACGGAAAGCAACCTTCTCACCTACATTGCCGTCCATGATAAGACGGAGGCGCTTAGCCTGGAATGAAGAAGAAGAAGACTTGTCGTTCTTTGTGAAGTTCCAACCTGTCTGGAGATAACCAGAAACCTTGGGCATGTTAGCAACAACCTTTTCCCAATTTGACTGTTGGGGAGCAGCCTCAGCAGCAGCTTCTGCCTCAGCAACCTCAGTTGCAAATACAGCGGGGCAAATAGCCATAGCAGCAATCATGAAAGATAAAAACTTTTTCATAATTTTTTAAATTAAAGTTAGTAAAAAAATAAATAATTAAATTATTGAATTCTCAATGTTTTGTGAATAATTCCTTGAGTTATTTCTTGCGAGCCTCAACCAGCAGGTTGGCAAACTCCATCACGTTGAGTGCGGTGATGTCGGGCTGCGGGTCGTTGGCGATTGCAGTTTCGAGGGTTGTCTCGCCCGAGAGAACGAGTACGCCCAGCGAACCGGCATTCTGTGCAGTAGCCACATCGGTATAGATGCGGTCGCCTGCCATCGCGATTTCGTCGCTCTGCAGACCCATCTTGTCGCGGATGCAAAGCAGCATGTTGGGGTTGGGCTTGCCTATCACTACATCGGGCTGACGCTTGCATGCGCCTTCAATAGCCTTACACAGCGAGCCACAGTCCACGAGGATAATCTCCTGGTCGGTGGGGCACACCCAGTCGGGATTAGTTGCAATGTAAGGAATGTCGAGCTTGCTTGCCCACCATGTAGCGCGGCACAGGCGGCTGTACACGAGTGTGGTGTCAAATGCTACTACCAGTACATCGGGGCGATCGTTGGGATCGTCCTCACACAGTTCAAAACCAGCCTTTACAAATTCCTCCTGCATGCTGGGAGTACCCAGGGTGAAGAGACGCTTTGCATTGGGGTGATGCTGCTTGATATAGTCGATGGTAGCAAGCGACGATGTGTACATCTGCTCATCGGTGGCCTTGATTCCCAGCTTGTCGAGCTTGATAAGGTAATCCTTGTGGCTCTTAGTGGGGTTATTGGTCAGGAATGAGTAGCTGATGCCGTTCTCAGTGAGTGTGTCAAGGAACTTGTGGGTATAAGGGAACAGGGTTGAGCCCATGTAGATGGTTCCGTCCATATCCAGTGCCACGTGCTTGATGCGGCGGCAACGCTCCATGAGTTCCTCATGAGAGTAGGGAGACATGTATTTGTCAAATTCTTGCATTGTCATAGTTGTGTCTTTTCTAAAACCGATTGATGGTGATGCGGATTCTCACTGCGAATCCGCACCGCCACAACCTATTTTTAACTATTATTCTTCGTCGTAAACGATTGCCTGGCTACGAGCGTAACCGTCACGGGGTGCATTCCACATAGAGATGAGGATGAACATACCGATGATAGCAACCACGATGATTGTGTAGAATACCGATGACCAGCCATAGAGGTCGGCAATGTAACCTACGAGCAGACCAGCGAGACCCGAACCGAGGTAACCGAGGATACCGGCGATACCGTTAGCGCGAGCACTTGCTTCCTTAGTTGCCTGGTTACCAAGCTCGATACCGATGAGTGCCTGGGGACCATAGATGAAGAAACCTGCACCTACGAGTGTGAGAGCAATGGGAGTGAGACCTGCGCTCTCGGGGAGAAGTGCAAATGTTGTCATGAACAACGCTGCACCTGCCATACATACAACACACATGCAGTGACCCTTGCCCTTGAAGAAGTGGTCGGTCATCCAACCAGCAAACAGAGTACCGATGATACCGGCAATCTCAAATGCAGCGGTTGTCCATGTAGCGCTCTTGATGTCAAGGCCACGTGCCTCGGTGAGGAACTTGGGACCCCAGTCGAGAACGCCCATACGTACTACATATACAAAGAGGTTTGCAATACAGAATGTCCATACCCAACGGTTCTTCCATACCATCACGCTCTCAAATTTCTTGCGGCGAGCAGCGCTCATGCCACCATCCTTGAGACCGCCGAGACCTGTGTCGGGAAGATCAGGAAGACCTACTTCCTTGGGCTCGTCGCGAAGGCCGATGAAGATACCGATAGCACCTACGAGAGCAAGGCAAGCGGGAACATAGAAGCACCACTTCCATGCACCTACGTGAGCTGCATATACAAGTGCCTGGTTAGCCGCGTCCTTAACACCGTTTGCGTCGAGGTTAGTCTGGATGTTTGCAACAACCTCAGCGTTAGCCGAGAGGTCCTGGCCCATAGAGCCCAGCAGATAACCGCAAACAACTACTGCGAGAGCAGCACCGATTGAGTGTGAGCAGTTCCAGATAGACATCTTGGTTGCAAGCTCGCTGGGGTGAATCCAGTGAGGCAGGATGCGTGCGCACGGGGGATAACCCATGCCCTGGAAGAACTGGTTAAGGATAATTGTAACACCCATCACAAGGATAAGGATGCTGATGAAGTCGGGACCAGTTTCCACTCCGGTGATGAGTGAACTGAGGTTTGCACCGAAACCGAATGCGAAGTTAGACAGCGCACACAGCAACAAACCGAGAGCCATAACGATACGGCCCTTGTAACGGTCTACGGTATATCCGTTGATAAAACGTGAGAAACCGTAAGTGAGTGAACCAAAGAAGATGATCCAACCGAAACTCTTGTTGGTAATACCATACTCAGCAGTCATGCCGGGCATAGCCACTGAAAAGTTCTTACGAACGAAATAGAAAATAGCATAGCCAATCATGGTAACGAGGATAGTCCTCATCTGCCATGACATGAATTTTTTTCTACTTTCGCCCAGCGAACTGTAAACATTCTCTTGTGCCATAATAGAAATGAATCTTTTATATTAACCCTTAATTCCGCAACACTATTATAAACCTTAATTCCGCAACACTATTATACGATTTTTATTGAGTTCTATTGTCTTTTCTACATCAAGTGCATCGGCAATAATCGAGATGGGGTTGAGTACAGGCACGCCTGTCGACATCTCAATCTGCCACTTACAAGTCTCACAATCAGTAGATACGGCCTCCACATTAGCCTCGGCGATAGCCTTGAACAGGGGCTCACCGATTTTCTGCGAAGTCTCGTAATTTTCTTTCTTGAAACCATAGGTTCCCGAGATACCGCAGCACTGTGAATCGAGCATAACGAGGTCAAGGCCGGGAATCATCTTGAGCAACTGGGTGCTGTAAACCACCCAACCCATGCGCTCCATGTGGCATGCAGTGTGGTAGGCAACGCGTTTCTTGTAGTCGTCGCGGAAGGCGAGTTTGAGCTTGCCCTCGTCGATGAGTTGGAACAGGAAGCGGGTAGCCAGTGTGAGGTGTTCGCGCACGTCGCCGGTCTCCATGTCAAGGAGGTGATGATACTCGTCGCGCATAGTGAACGTACAAGTCGAACTTGTGGTAACCACTGTGCGGCCCTTGGCTATTGCCTGACGCATCGATTCCATGTTGGTCTCGCCCTGCTTCTTTGCCTGTCCGTAAAGGCCGTTGGCGATGAGAGCAGTACCGCAGCACTTCTCCTTGTCGAGCAGGTGCACGCCATATCCGCATGCGTTCATCACCTTAACAAGGTCCTTGCCCAGCTGCGGGTAGTTATAGTTCACGTAGCAACCGTGGAAGAAGCTCACGTGCTTGCTATACTTGTCTTGCTCGGCAGCCGCGTGTTTCTTAAACCAACTCTCAAACTTTGTTGCAGCATAAGAGGGGAAAGTGCGGTGCTTGTCTATTGCCATTACGGTGTCCATGACAGCCTTGCTCACGCCCAGGCCAAGTGCGAAGTTGGCGATGGGAGCGACAATTGTTGCCATCGAGCCCACGAAGTCGGTGTTGGCGAGCATCATGTCGCGCAACTTGGGCTTGCCGGTATAGTATTTCATGCGAGCCTTCTGGATGATGTCACCCACATTCACGCCGTTGGGGCATGCCACCTCACAACGCTTGCAGTTGAGACACATCTTGAGGGCCTCATTGAAGAACTTGGGGTCTTTGAGGCGATAACGCTCGCCATCGGGACCGCTCTGCTTGGGGCCGGGATACAAGGGACTTACACCCGATACAGGGCAATATGCTGTACAAATAGAACACTTGAGGCACTGCTCAAAGTTGTTCTCGCTGATATTATTCAGTTGCATTTCGTCTGCCATGATCGTTTACTTTAAAATGTTTTTAGCCACAGCGAGTGCAGTGAGCATGTCAACGCCTTCGCCACTTGCCAGTTTCACCTTGTTATTGCCGCTCAGCACCTGTCCTGCCGCATATACATTATTAATAACGTTACCGTCTTTCATAACATGCAGCTGTGCGTCGGTCTTAACGCCAAATTCCATATAGGGTTGAGCCTCAAACACATTGTCGTGTGTCCACTCGGGACGCTCGGCGATGTAGTCTACATCGAGGCCAAATACCGGTTCATATACCTTCTCGTAGTCAGAAACAAGGCCACGTCCCATGAACGAACCTGTTGCCAGCACGTAGTTTTCGGCTTCGAGCTTGGTGCCTACGAGTTTCTCAGTCTCAACGCTCTTGAGTGTGTCGCCTGCGAGTTCGCCGGCTACCACCTTGTCGCCGTTGAGGAAGGTTCCGCCCAGTGCCTCAAAGCGCTTGCGAAGCAATGCCTGCATGCGTGCGCCGGGTACCGACGGCGGGATGGTTGCAACGTAGTGCATGGGCTTGCTCACCTGCTTCTTGAGCAGCTGTGCCAGCACGTCTTCCTTGATGCCGAGCACTGCGGGGAGCAGGATTGCCTCGGCGTCACCAGCCTTTGCATTGATTTCGGCAGCAAGACGCAGCACGATGTCCTCGTTGCCCAGCACCTTGGCGATGTTGGTTGCGCGCATCTCTGTGGGGCTCTTGCGTGCCTCGTTGAGTTCGGGAAGGGTAATGGGTTTAATCTCCACGTCAGCGCCCATCTGGCGGAGTCCGTCGGCGATGAACTTAGTGGGGAAGTCCAGATAACCGATTACATTCATCAGCGCCACCTTATTATAAGGTAACTTGTCGCCGTCGATGGTGAGATAACCGTCGAGCGACAGCCATGTGGGCTTTACAGCGCCGATGGGGGTGAGTCGGTTGTGGTTGGCGGTTGCCTGACCGGTTGTCTTGACACCAGCTTCGGCAAGCAGGGCCTGAGCCTCGGCGGCCAGTGCCTCTACGTCGCCCACCTTATTATATGGGTGACTCTCTGGTAGAGTCTTGATTGCTTCTACAGGATTGGCCACGGGAGCGCCCTGAGCGTCATAGCCCAGCAGGTCGAGTGAACCAGAGGCGAAGAGCAGCGAACTTTGACCGGTAGCCACTACAGCCACACGTTGTCCGGCCTTGGCCAGAGCGATGCCACAGGTGAGACCGGTGAGTCCTCCACCCATTACTACTGTGTTAAACTTCATTTCAGTTCCTCCTTTCCTGCATATTGGTTAAGGCCACACAGACCTTCGTATATAGTTGCGGTGAGCTGAGCCTCGGCCATGTTGTCGCCCCAGCCTACGGGCTGCACGCCTTTCCAGCGCTCGTTGATGAACGAAGCCAAGTCGGCTTTCACGTCGGCTGCCTGCTCTTGCTTGCGGCACATCACGCCGGCTGCGCGAGTAGCACAAAGTTCACCTTGGCAAGTACCCATGCCCACGCGGGTGCGGCGGCGCAGGTTCACCAGGTTGTTTACGTTGAGGTTGTCGAGTGCAAAGTTCACTTCGCTCACACTTACGTGCTCACATTCGCACACCATTGCATCGTCAACGACATCGGTTGTCTCGGTGAATGTCTTGGTGAGGGTTCCGTGACGGCCCTCAGCAGCCATGACTGCAACTGTCTTCTTAGCGGGCTGCTCGGTAGTAACCTCTGAACCGGGAAGCGGTGTGACACCTGTCTCGCAAGCCTTGTTTACGCCCAGCTTCTGGCAAGCCATGTTGGTGGCATCCTCGGCCATCAAGCGGTAAGTCATCATCTTACCACCGGTGATGGTGATGAAGCCTGCAAGTCCGTCGCGGGTCTCGTGGTCAAGGCATACGATACCACGGCTGATGCTACGGCCGCTGGGATCGTTGTCGGCTGCTACGAGAGGACGAACGCCTGCATAGGCGCGAAGGATGCGGGTGGTTGCAAGTGCGGGAGCAAGTTTCTCGCCCTCACGCAGCAGCACCTCTACTTCCTGCGGGGTGACGCGCATGTCGTCTACTGTTTCCATGGGAACGCGATCACTGGTTGTACCTATTACACATACAGTATCGTCGGGAACCAGGATATCAGCGTTAGCGGGCTTGCGGCAACGGTTAATTACCATGTTGTTCACGCGATGGCCGAAGATGAGAAGGGCACCGCGGGCGGGGAACATGTTAACAGTTACACCAGCCTTCTGCGCAACGAGTTGTCCCCAAATGCCGGCAGCATTGATGACAACCTTAGCGCGAAACTCTTTGTTGATTCCTGTGTGGCGGTCAAGGGCCTTTAC
>DCGA01000190.1:11673-11991 GCA_002314465.1 bacterium UBA1790
CCCTCAACTCTGTTCTGATTTATTATTAGGTCGGTAACCTCGTGGTAAGTGAGTGCCTCCGCACCGTGGAGCTGTGCATCGTACACGTTGGCCATTGTCAGGCGGAACGGGTCGATGCTCGCATCGGGAATGCGAACAGCGCCTATCAGCGTCGGATTTACCGAAGGCTCAAGTATCTTGGCCTCCTCGGGGTCAATCACGTCTGCCCTGATACCTGCTGCCAAGCAAGCGTCTACAAATGTCTTTTGGTAAGCAAGGTCGTCTTCAGGCAGTGTTATAAACAGACCATCGGTCTCTTCCACGCAATGGCGTGCAACC
>DCGA01000190.1:12015-15097 GCA_002314465.1 bacterium UBA1790
ATGCGCAGGGTCATGTTCTCCTGGATGCACTCAGTAGCACTCTCTTTGTCGGTAACGGCATAGCGGGCACCGCTGTGTAACAATCCATGATTGCGACCGGTAGCACCATAGCTGTAGTCAAAGCGCTCGAGCAAGAGCACCTTGAGGCCACGCATAGCGCAGTCACGAGCGGTACCGGCACCAGTAATGCCGCCACCGATTACGATCACATCATATTCTTTGTTTATCGGTTCCATCCTCGTTGTTTTTTAAGGTGAGGTCAGGTTTTATCCTTTTTCTTTCGGTACAAAAGTAATCACATTTTTTATTATGACAAAATTTTTTCTTAACTTTTTTTAGTCATTTTCTTAATTATTTTACCAATTCATTGATTTTTAGCACATTACAAAACAATAAAATTATAACAAAAATAACTCTGTTTTAACGAATGGGGGTTTTCTTTTGCTTTCGTTTGGAAACTTCGTGCTTTCGTTTCAAGTTTCATATCACATTTTCGATGTGTTTTTCAAAAGGAAAATTTCGTTATTTGCACCCGTTTTTTGCAATATTATTTGTCTTTTATTCCTTTTTTTCGTAAATTTGCCGAGAATAACGAAATCCCGTTTCTGTCAAAACGTAATTAGAAACCGCAAACGAAACCTTATATTATGACTAAAGAGAAACGTCATTCTATCATTCTCGATACTCTCATCAAGCACGGCTCGGTAAATGTGAGCGAGCTGGTCGAGAAACTCAACGTGTCGTCGGTAACCGTGCGCAAGGACCTTACCGAACTGGAAAAACTGGGCAAACTGTACCGCAGCCACGGCAAGGCTATCCTTATCAACCCGCACATCAACAACCGTTCGGTAATTGAGAAGGAGAAGATGGCTCCCGAGGAAAAACGTGCCATCGGCTTGGCAGGTGCGCGTCTCATCGACCGCGACGACAGTATCATCATGGCATCGGGTTCGACAGTTCACGCCCTGGCACACGCCATTCAGCCTATACACCGCCTCACGGTGGTGAGCGCTTCGCTCGTGGCAAGTGAGATTCTCGCCACCGACGAGAACATCGACCTCATTCAGCTGGGCGGCATGCTGCGACACAGTTCGCTGTCGGTTGTCGGACAGTACAGCGAGATGATTTTGCGCGACTGCTCGTTCAGCAAACTCTACCTCGGCGTCGACGGCATCGACATTGAATATGGCATCACCACAACCGATATGCGCGAAGCCGAACTCAACAAGGTGATGATGGGCGCCGCACAGAAGACAATCGTACTTGCCGACAGCAGCAAGTTCGGTCGCCGAGGCTTTGCCAAGATTGGCGATATGGAGAGCGTCGACATCATTATCACCGACCCTGGCATCAGCGCCAAGGACGCCAAGCTCGTAGAGGAACTGGGTATTGACCTTATCATTGCACGATAATACATAAACCTACTTATTACAGATTATGAAAAAACTGTTTCTATCATGCCTTGTGGCACTATGTGCCATCTCGGCGGGCGCTGCAACCCAGGTAGTGGCACACCGCGGATACTGGGACGCTCCTGGCTCGGCACAGAACTCAATACGTTCTCTCGTCAAGGCCGACTCTATCCACTGCGAGGGCTCGGAATTTGACGTTTGGATCACCACCGACGGACAACTGTTCGTAAACCACGACCCCACTATCAACGGCGTGGAAATACAGAAGTCGACCGCAGCACAAGTGCGCAAGCAGCACCTTAAGAACGGCGAACCCATACCTACCCTTGAGCAGTACCTCAAGGTGGGCAAGAAACTCAAGACACAACTCGTGCTGGAGCTCAAGCCCCACACCGACAAGGCACAAGAGGCTGTTGCAGCAGCCAAGATTGTGAAGATGGTGAAGAAGATGCATCTTGAAGACCGCACCACCTACATCACATTCTCGCTCCCGGGCATGAAGGAGCTCATCAAACTCGCGCCCAAGGGTACCGAAGTGTATTACCTCAACGGCGAACTCTCGCCTGCCGAACTCAAAGCTCTCGGGTCGGCCGGCCCCGACTACCACTACAGCGTCATGCGCAAGCACCCCGAGTGGTACAAGGAAAGTCACGACCTGGGGCTCAAGGTTAACGTGTGGACAGTCAATACCGGCGACATCATGCAGGAATGTATCGACATGGGTGCCGATTTCATCACTACCAACGACCCCGAACTGTGCCAGCGACTGCTCGCACTCAAGCCCGGAGTGGTACCTCCCTGCGACAAGCGCATCGCCTACACCGGACGCNNCGGCACAAGCTACCTCTTCGTGTATCCCGGAACACAGATTAAGGCGCAGTTCACGGGAAGCGGCATCGCCATGAACATGAAGCCAGGCAGCGGATACTTTGAGGTGGTTGTCGACGGCGTTAACCCGCACAAGGTGTTCGTGGGCGAAAACGATTCCATCGTCACTCTGGCAAGCGGTCTGGGCGAAGGTCTGCACGAGGTGGAGATTACCCTTGTGTATGAAGGCTACGCTAAACGCCCCGAGTTCCGCGGCTTTATTCTGCCCGAGGGTGCAGAGATGGCCGAAGCGCCCGCCCTACCCGAACTCAAACTTGAGTTCATAGGCAACAGCATCACCTGCGGATATGGCAACGAGGCTCCCGACAAGACCTACCCCTTTGCCGACTCTACCGAGAACCACTACTTCACCTACGCCGCGCTGGCTGCACGTGCACTCGGCGCGCAGGAGATGTGCGTGGCTCGCTCAGGCATCGGCGTTTACCGCAACTATGCAGGCAAGGACAAGCCCAACACCATGACCAAGTGGTATGACTACACATGCATCCTCGACAGCACGCAGAAGTGGAATTTCAAGCAATACCGCCCCGACGTGATATGTGTAAACCTCGGTACCAACGACCTTAGCACCAAGGGATACGACATCAAGGTGTATGAGGAATACTACCTCGCATTCGTGCGCCACTTGCACGAGGTGCAGCCCCAAGCCAAGATTGTGGCACTCACAGGCTCTATGCCGGGCGGCAAGCCGCTCAAGGAGCAGAAGGTGGCACTCGACCATGTGGGCGACATCGTGAAGGCCGAGGGCGTTGAGTACTACCGCTTCGACATGAGTACCCAGG
>DCGA01000115.1:0-132 GCA_002314465.1 bacterium UBA1790
GTATCCTCGGCATGGGTGACATCGTTTCATTCGTTGACCGCATGCAGCAGCAATATGACGAGGAAGAAGCACGCAAGTTGCAGAAGAAGTTGGCTAAGAACCAGTTTGACTTCAACGACTTCCTCAAGCAGA
>DCGA01000115.1:238-5640 GCA_002314465.1 bacterium UBA1790
ACATCGACGACAACGCCTTCAAGGGAATTGAGGCAATCATCTACTCGATGACCCCCTATGAGCGCGAGCATCCCGAGGTGATGAACGGCACACGTCGCCAGCGCATTGCCAAGGGTAGCGGAACAAGCCTTCAGGAAGTGAACCGCCTGCTCAAGCAGTTTGAGCAAACCCGCAAGATGATGCACGCGGTGAGCACAATGAAGAACCCCATGAAGATGATGAGGGGCCGCAAATAATAGAAAAACAAATACCAAAGTTCCGGATTGTCAATACACACGCTAGGCGACGGTCTGGAACTTTGTTTTTATCAAATAACCCTAAACGAATGAAAAAAACAGTAATTGCCTTATTAGTCATTGCCTGTGCAGCCATAGCCCAGGCAAAGGTCGTAACGCCCGAACAAGCCAAGAACATTGCTTGCAATTTCATGCAAACATCACTTCACAAGCAAGTTACAGCCGAGAAACTCACTGTAGCGACATCGACTGCACGACGTGCTGCAAGTAAGACACAGAACAGTCCCGCCTACTATGTATTCAATGCATCTGACGCATTTGTAGTGGTTGCCGGCGATGACCGCATGCCTGCAGTGCTGGGCTACAGCGATAACGGCACCATTAATCCCAACGACATGCCCGACGGCCTTAAAGACCTACTCGAGTGCTATGCCGTGGAGGCAACCCGTCTCACCGAAGGTGACGGCTACCCCACCCCCAACGGCAGCATCTCACGCTCGGCCATAGCACCGCTGGTCAAGTCGAAGTGGAACCAGAGCGCCCCCTTCAACCTGAACTGCCCCACAGTCGACGAGAACGGTACACATGCCGCTACCGGCTGTGTAGCCACAGCAATGGCACAGGTGATGAACTACCACAAGTGGCCCAACACCATCAGCCAGGCAATCCCTGCATATACCACCAGCACGCTTGAAATAGAAATGCCTGCACTCAGCGTCTCGGGATATCCTGGATTCGGCAACATCAAGGACTACTATACCTATAGCGAAACCGACACAAAGGCGCAAGCTGTGGCTAAGTTTATGCTCTATTGCGGACAGGCTCTCCAAATGAACTACAACAAGTCGTCGAGTGCTTCAACATCCTACATCCCCGAAGTGCTCAACAGCTATTTCCGTTATGCTCCCTCGGCACGCTATGTGAATCGCAACCGCTACACTGCCGAGGAGTGGGCACAGCTCATCTACACCGAGCTTGCAGCCGGCCGCCCGGTCGTGTATCGTGGTTCGGCATATAACGGTGGCGGGCACTCTTATGTGCTGGACGGCATCGATGCCGACGGTCTGTTCCACATCAACTGGGGCTGGCAAGGCAAGAGCGACGGTTACTTCCTCATCACCAACCTTAATCCCGACGACCACGGCATAGGCAGCAGCCTTAGCAATGACGGTTACATCGTGGGTTCGGCGATGGTGATAGGCATTACCCCCGACAACAAACCCATAAGCACCATAGACAACACCCCCATGTATTGTACTAACCTTGAACAGGGTACATCAAGTTATACGCGCGCAAGTTCAAGCCAGAGCTTTAGCAACGTGGTGCTCCACTGGGGCAACTATAGCCAGCTTTCGGAGGTTGCCGATGTTGACTTCGGCGTAGCCTTGTACAATGCAAGCGGTACTTTAGTGACAACACTGTACAGCAGTTGGTTCAGCCAACTGAAGCCCGGCTACGGCAATACCGGTGACCGTACGTTTGATTTCCCCGCAAGCATAGGCAGCGGCACTTACACAATCAAACCCGTGTGCCGCCTGCACAACACCGGCAGTTGGGTACCCAGCGCCGGTGCCAACGTGAACTACTGGCAGGCAACCGTGACATCGACAAAGCTCTCGCTCAAACTCATGGGTAACAACGCCGAGCCGTCTTACCGTGTCAACAGCGTGGTTTACAACGGAATAAAACAAACTAACCGCCCCGTTGAATTTGTAGCCAACATCACCAATACCGGCGGCAACTACTTCCGTTACCTCTATTTGCTCGTAGACGGAGATGCCAAGACAATCGCCCACTGTGCAGTTGAACCCGGACAGACCGGCGACGTATCGATGCACTTCACCTGCGCCGACGCCGGCACTCACACCCTGAAACTCTGTTATGACGAGGACGGCAACAATGTATTGTGGTCGGGTAATGTCAGTATCGCCGCTTCGCCCTCGGCATTGATTTCTATGAGCTCCGTATCGGTGAAAAACCTGGTATCGGGCACCAAGAACATCAACGACGACAAATTCACGGTGAGCGTAAAGGCAACCAACTCGGGCAATGACTACACCGACTACATCGAGGGACGTATCTACCGACGCTCGGGAAGCAACAGCGGCAGCATGATTTCGTCAATAGCCAAGAGTGTGTCTATTGCAAGCAATCGATATAAGACCGTCACATTCGAATTTACCGACCTCGTACCTGGCGAGGAATACTTCGTCATATTCTACTATTATTCGGGTGGAGTCCTCACTAAGGGTTCTTCCACAAGTTTCTACACCATTCTGGGCAGTCCCTATGATTCATGCGATATCAATAAGGACGGTGTTGTTGACGTATCGGACCTCAACATCATCATCAGCCGCATTCTGGGCGATTCGTCGACAGACACATATAACCGTGCCGACGTTAACGGCGACGGAGTTGTCGACGTGACCGACATTAACCTGGTAATAAGCAAGATTCTCGCACAATAAATTGATGCATACAGGCATTAGGAATATTGTAGTTACCGCAGCGTTGGCTGCATCGATGACAGCGCTGGCAGCGCCCATAACGCGCCAGCAGGCTCTTGATGCCGCCACAAGTGCCCTCGCACAGCGTGGAATAACGCTGAATGTGGAGGCACGCCGTGCATCCATGGGCCTAAACGGGATAGGTGCATGCGATGCTGCCCCCTACTATATTTTTAATGGCACAAATGCATTTGTTATAGCGGCCGGCGACGACCGCATGCCAGCGGTGCTGGGCTACAGCGACAACACCTCGCTCGACGGAGACAACCTTCCGCCCGGGCTCATGGGCATGCTTGAGCAATACAAGGCCGAAGTGGCTGCGCTGGGTGATGAGCCCTACCCCGTGAGCCGCATAGCCTACAAGAGCATCAAACCCCTGCTGAAGACGCAATGGGGACAGGACAAGCCGTTCAACCTGATGTGCCCGGGCATCGACGAAAACGACACACCGGCAGCAACCGATAGTGTGGCAACCGCCATGGCACAGGTGATGTTCTACTACAAGTGGCCGCTTGAGATGCAGAGCGATATCCCAGCCTATGTATCGACCGACCTCAACCAGGAGATGCTTGCACTCCCGGCCGAGCAGTTCCCGTGGTGGAACAACTATGCCGAGTACTACCCGAGCAACTGCGACGAGTCGTCTATAGAGGCTTTAACGGTGGCAATGCTCATGAAATTCTGCGGTCAGGCGGTAAACACCAACTACGGCAAGGAGTCGGGTGCCAAGATTACCGGCATCTTGCAGGCACTGCCCGAGTTTTTCCAGTACCACCCCGGGCTGCGCTACCTGCAGCGCCCCTGTTATAGCGCCGATGAGTGGACGCAACTCATATTCTCGGAACTCTTATCACGCCGCCCCGTAATTTACCGTGGTCAGCGTTATGGCGACAGCGGGCACACATTTGTCATCGACGGCGTAGACAGCAAGGGACTATTCCACATCAACTGGGGCTGGCACGGCTCTGGAGACGGCTACTTCCTGCTCTCGGGATTAAACCCCATGGAGCGTGACACCGACGCCGACCCTGCCAGTGACGGTTATACCAACTCGCCAGCAATGATTGTAGGCATAAAGCCTATAGACGAAACCGCCGTTACCAACCCCGGGCAACTATCGTTCTACAACCTGTCGCTCAAGGAAACGACGTTCACCCGCACCGATGCCGATGCCGCATTTGAGGGCGTAACCGTAACAGGACGCTTTAACAACGGTTCATCGTATGTCGACGTGTATGACTTCGGCTTTGCCTTGTTCAACAGCAGCAACCAGATAGTCAAGGTAATATCGAGTCAATCGCTCAATTCACTGCTGCCAGCCTACGGAACCACCCGCGAGTGGCCCGTAGCCATAGACGCTACGATACCCGCCGGCACCTACGCACTGCGTCCCGTGAGCCGTGTTCATGGCACAACCAAGTGGAACGAATGTATAGGCGCACGCAGCAACTACGTTACTGCAACCATCACCGATCAAACGCTCACACTCACCCCGCAAGGCAATTCGGGAGAAGCAGCCTATACGGTAACCGCTGTAGACTACACAGGAACGATGCAAGCCCATCGCACCGTGGAAATGACAACAACACTCAACAACACCGGCAGCCGCACGTTAAGTTACATTTACCTGCTGCTTGACGGAGCGTGCATTACTGCGGTGCCCTGTGAGGTAAGACCGAGCGCCACAGGCAACATAACACTGCACTTTGCCCCACAAGAGGCAGGCGAGCACACGGTGGTGCTGGCACTTGACAGCAAGGGGACCCAAGAGATATACCATGACACTGTAACGGTTACCGACGCTCCCGCCATGTCACTGACTGCGAGTGCAACGATAAAGGATCAGCTGCCGGGGTACATGATTAGCAGCGGTACGTTTGCCTTCACAGCAGACATCACCAACAACGGCAATACCGCCTACAGTGACGATGTTGTGGCACGCCTGTACCGCAATGCGGGCGAGGAGCAAAGGAGTCTATACGCTACCCTGACCAAGCACGTTGAGATAGCACCCGGAGAGTCGACTGCAATAGAACTTGAATTCCCCAATCTTGTCTCGAACGAGAGTTTCGGGCTTATCCTCAACTACTACAGCGAGGGCCGCCTGGTGGCAGCATTAACCACGCCGTTCTACACAATGGCCGGAGACTTTGAGGAATGCGACATCAACTGCGACCGCTCGGTCGACGTTACCGACCTAAACCTGCTCATCAACGCAGTGCTGGGACGCCCCAACACCATCGATACAATGGGCCGCGAGGATGTAAACCACGATGGAAGCGTAGATGTCACCGACATCAACCTGGTGATTAACCGCATGCTCAAAAAAGACGAAATAACGATATAAGAAATATATTATATACTTAGATTCATGGAAATTATAGACGGAAAGAAGATTGCAACGCTCATCAAACAGGAGATTGCGCAAGAAGTAGAAAAGATGATGTCACAAGGCCTCAAGCGCCCCCATCTGGCAGCCGTGCTGGTGGGACACGACGGCGGTAGCGAGACCTATGTGGCAGCCAAGGTAAAGGCATGTGAAGAGTGTGGATTCACCTCTACGCTCATCCGCTTCGAAGACACCGTGACCGAGCAAGAACTGCTCGAGACCATCGACCGCCTCAACAGCGATGCCGATGTGGACGGTTTCATCGTTCAG
>DCGA01000027.1:0-144 GCA_002314465.1 bacterium UBA1790
GCTTGATGCGGCGGCCCTTCTCGCTTGCAAAGCGTATGTCGGCTTCGTTCATGGTTGAGATACCATAAACGAATACGTCGCTGGGCTTGACATAGCGGCCAAAGGCGTGAACGGTGATTATGACCAGTTTGTAGAGCGAATCAA
>DCGA01000027.1:156-7197 GCA_002314465.1 bacterium UBA1790
TCCCTCGATGTCGCTGGTGGGATTGGCCTCGGCAAATCCCAAGTCCTGAGCAAGTTTGAGCGCTGCAGGATAGGTCATATTCTCGTTGAAAATCTTCGACAGGATAAAGTTGGATGTACCGTTGAGGATACCTTTCACCGACACGAGCAGATCGTTGTCGTAGTACTCCTCAAGGTTGCGGATTACGGGGATACTGCCGCACGCCGAGGCATCGTAGAGCAGGGGAGTGCCGGTCTCACGCTGCAATGCCACCAGTTCCTCGAGATGATGGGCAAGCATGTGCTTGTTGCCAGTCACGACGGGTTTCTTGGCGCGCAAGGCACGTGTCACGATGTCGTACGATGCCGCAGAGTCATCGATGAGTTCCACTATCATGTTGATGTCGGGGTCGGTGAATATGTCGTCGGCCTTGTCGGTGAGCAGGGATGGGTCAATGCCGCGGTCTTTGTTGATTGAGCGAACGCATATGCGCTTGATGCATGCCTGCGGATGGCGTGTCTGCTCGAGTACATCATAAAGGCCACGTCCCACGTTGCCAAATCCAAATAATCCGATGTTAAACTTCTTCATTGATAAACTGTGTTATGAGGTTGTTGAGTTGCTCGTGCTCGACGAGGAAACCGTCGTGGCCGTAGCTTGACTCAATTAAGTGATATTCATTCTTGCGTATATGCTTCACCAGGTTGTCGTGGCCGCTGGGAGGGAACAGGATGTCGCTGGTGATAGCCACGATGAGGCAACGCGCCTCTATGGTGGCAAGTGCCTGTGCCACACCGCCGCGACCGCGTGCCACATTGTGCGAGTCGGTAGCGTTGAGCAGTGTTACATATGAATAGGCATCAAAGCGGTTGGCAAGTTTCTTGCCCTGGTAACGCTGGTACGACGACACGCGCCAGTCATCGAGTTTGCTGTCGCGTTCGGGGTCGTCCTGTGTGAGGTTATAGGCCTCGGGACCACGGAAACTGAGCATTGCCACACTGCGTGCCGCTGCCAGTCCGGCTGCTGCAGCATCGCCACGGCGTTCGCCCCATGAAGCGTCGGCAGTGATTGCCATGCGCTGTGATTCGCCGAATGCGATGCCCCAAGGCATCTGGCGGTCACAGGTGGCGATGAGGGCTATGCGGCGTGCAAACTTGGGTTGCATTATTCCCCATTCCATGCACTGGTATCCGCCCATTGAACTGCCTATGAGCAGTTCCACATGCTCAATGCCGAGGGATTCGGCAAGCAGGATGTGGGCATTAACCATGTCGCGAATGGTAATCATGGGGAATTCGTTATACCATGGTTCACCGGTTGCCGGATTGATGCTTGCGGGGCATGTAGTGCCGTAGGGCGAGCCGAGGATATTGGCACACACCACGAAGTAGCGGTCGGGGTCAAGGAAACGTCCTGCCTCTACAGTGTGGGCCCACCAGTCGGGTACGTCGCTGTTGGCGGTCTGTGCATGGCACACCCATATAGCATTGTCGCCAGTGAATGTGCCGTAAGTGCTATAGGCCACGGTAATGCCGGGCAGCACTGCACCACATTCAAGGGTGAACGGTATGTCAAAGTGTATTGTCTGTATTGCCATTAAAGTGCCTTGTTGAATGCTTGTTCCAGGTCGGCGATGAGGTCGTCAACGTGCTCAAGGCCCGGTGACAGGCGCAGCAGGGTGGGGGTGATGCCCACGCTTGCGAGTTCCTCGTCGCTCAGTTGCTTGTGGGTGGTAGACGCGGGGTGGGTGATAACGCTCACCGAGTCGCCTATCATGGTCATGTGCTGGAAGAGTTCCACAGCCTCAACCACCTTGACGGTTGTCTCGAGTGTTCCCTTGAGTTGCACTGCGAGCACTGCACCACTGCCATGGCGGAAGTACTTCTGTGCATTGGCATGCGAGGGATTGTCGGGGAGGCCTACATAACTTACTTTTTCTACAAGCGGATGCTGGTTGAGCCACTCGGCAAGGCGGCGGGTTGACTCCACGGCATGTGCTGCACGCAGCGACAATGTCTCGAGGCCGAGTGCCATGAGATAACTGTCGAATGAACTGGGGCAGCAACCGAGGTCGCGCAGACCGTCTACACGGCACTTAACAATGAATGCCTGGTTGCCGAACGCTTCATACATGTTGAGGCCGTGATAGCCTGCTGAGGGACCTGCAATCTCGGGATACTTGCCGTTGTCCCACTTGTAGGTACCGGCGTCAACAATGACACCGCCCATGGCATTTCCGTGTCCGTTAATCCACTTGGTTGAACTCTCAACCACGATATCGGCTCCCCATTCGATGGGACGGCACAGGTAACCGCCGGCACCGAAGGTATTGTCAACGATAAAGGGCACGTCGTGACGGCGAGCCATTGCTGCAAGGCCTTCAAGGTCGGGCACATTGCACGATGGGTTGCTCATGCTTTCTACATATACCGCACGGGTTTTGTCGTCGATGAGTGCCTCCATGTCGGCAACTGTGTCGCCCTTGGCAAGACGGCAGTCGATGCCCAACTTGCGGAAGGTGAGCTTGAACTGGTTGAACGTGCCGCCATAGAGATAGGGCGAAACCACGATATTGTCGCCTGCGCTTGCCAGTGCAGTGATGACGATGAGTTGTGCCGACATACCCGATGATACCGCAAGAGCGCCTACACCACCCTCAAGGGCGGCAATGCGTTGCTCAAATGCTGTTGAAGTGGGATTCTGTAGACGTGTATATATGTTACCCGGCTCGCTCAGTTCAAAGAGGTTGGCAGCATAGTCGCAAGTCTTGAAACGATAGGCCGCGGTGGGATAGATGGGAAGTCCACGGCTGCCGGTCTCGTCCTTTATCATGCCGGCATGTATCTGCAATGTCTCGAAGTGTAAGTTTTTCTCTTTCATAAACTGTTTTTACTTTTCGACTGCAAAGTTACACATTTATTGTGGAACAAACACTATGTTGCACAAGGAATTATTTCCTTAATTTAACTAAATTACAGAAAACACTTCGGTAAAATGAAAATATCATCGTAAAAAAATGGTATTTTTAGTAAAAAATCAAAAGTTGATTATGGATTAACCGAGCAAGATAAGCACTGCACATGCCAGGAGTGCCACACCCATAACGATGGAGCGTGTGCGGTGATAACCCGTGAAATAAGGCCGCAGCCACAGTCCCAGCATGAGCCACACAAGGTTGGCTCCGGGTCCTGCAATGTAGAGCAGCAGCGACACGATTACAAATTCAAGCGGTGTGTGGTTGGGGTCGGGAAGGACAAATGTGCCGAAAGTGGTAAATGCAAACAGAATCATCTTGGCATTAGTGAGTTGCATTATCATGCCGTTGACGAAGGTGCACTTGCAGTCGTCCTGCGTAGTGTTTTCTCCGGTATTTTTCACCATGCCCCATGCCAGCCATGCGATATAGGCTGCACCGGGATATTTAAGGTAGGTGACATAATGCCCCATTGCTGTGCCGAGGATATAAGAAACGACGGCAACCGATGTCACTGCTATTGTAAATCCCGCTACAAGACCCAGCCACATGCTCATGGAGTGCTTGCGTCCATACTTGAGTGCGCACGACAGGGCGTAGATGTTGGCAGGCCCCGGGGTGAATCCCACCAGGACTATGTACAACAATAATTTGCTCAAGAGGGCCAGCGACATGTTTGTTTCGGTTTTTGAAAGTGCAAAGGTAGCGAATTTTTGTTGTATTACCAAAACAGAAAGAGGTCATGCCCGCGTGGGCACAACCTCTTTTTATTATCATTGTATGTTTCCCGTTTTTAGATTGTCTGCTCCACGGGTATTACCCATGCACGCAGACCCAGTTTGGGAGTGGCTTCGTCAAGGGCGCGCAGGTGGTTCATCACGCGTTCCACGCGCTCGTCCTCGCACATCACAAACATGGCGTCGGCAACCGAGGGCCATGCGTGGCTTCCGTAGTGGGGATCGCCGGTTTTGCTGCCGCGTCCCTGCACCTCGTGCCATGCGGTGAATCCGCGGCACCCCAGGTTATTGATATCGTCGACAAGCCTTTCGTAGTAAGCTTGGTCAAATGCTATGAATATTGCTTTCATTCCTTATTACTGTAATAGTGTTTAACCGAAAGAAAATATCTCAATTATTGTTCCTGACCGCGTACCCACAATTCCTGGGGCTGAGCTGCTGCGGCTGCCTTCTTGGCCATCTGTTTGCGCTTGCGGCGGATACCGTAGTAAGCAAAGATGGTGTATAGTGAAGGAACGAACAGCAGTGTGAGCAGTGTAGAGAATGTGAGACCGCCAATCACGGCAATACCCATGGGACGCCACATCTCGGCACCTTCACCATGGCCTATCGCCATGGGCACCATACCGAGGATGGTAGTGAGTGATGTCATGAGCACGGGGCGCAGACGCGACTCACCGCCGTCGATTACCGAGCGGCGTATGCTCATGCCACGCTCGCGGTTTAGGGTAATGTAGTCGATGAGCACGATACCGTTCTTCACTACGATACCGATGAGCATGATACCACCAATCATCGACATCACGTTCAGGTTGGTTCCGGTGAGGAACAGGATGAGGATGATACCCGAGAACGCAAACAAGATTGAGGTCATGATGATACCGGGATAGGTGAAACTCTCGAACTGTGCCGCAAGCACGATGTAAACGAGGATGATGATGAGCACACCCAGCATCGCAAGGTCGCGGAACGAGTCTTGCTGGTCCTCATACGAACCACTGAGCTGGATTGTCACGCCATTGGGCTTGTCAATCTTGTCGATGAGGGGCTGTGCCTCCTCTACGATTTCGCTCATCGCACGGTCTTGGATTACAGTAGATACAGTGATGACGCGCTCACGGTCCTTACGCTCGATGGTGGGCGGTGTGAAGCGTTCTACAACAGTACCCACTTCCTTGAGGCGGATGCCCTGGCCTCGAGCGTTATAAAGGAGGATGTTCTCGATGTCCTCGAGCGACTGACGGTGTTCCTGGTCATACATAACCTTGATATCATACTCGTCGCCGTCTTCACGGAAGACGCTCGCGGTGCTGCCGTTGATGCGGTTGCGCAGTGCGCTTGCAGCGGTGCTTGAGTTGAGACCGTAGATGGCCAGTTTCTCGCGGTCGAAGTCAACCTGGTACTCGGGCTGGTAGTCCGAGCGGCTGATGTTGATATCGGCTGCACCCTTGATGCCGCTAAGCACTCGCTTGAGTCGCTGGGCAACGCTATCGGTACTCTCAAAGTCGTAACCGTAGATCTCGTAGTTGAGCGATGACTGTCCGCTCATGCTGCTACCACGCGAGCCACCCACGTTAACAAGGGCTTTCTTGAACTCGGGATAGTGCTTGAGGTCCTCACGCATGAGTCCGGCAATCTCCACAATGCCGCGGTCGCGCTTGCTGGGGTCGACCAGGCGTATGTTTATAGATACAATGTGCGAACCGTTGCTCTGCAGTGATGCGAAGGTGTTATCGCTATCGGCCTGACCCACGGTGTAGTTGAACACTTGTATCTCGGGGTACTTCTCGCGCCACTCCTTGTACAGGCGGGCGGTAACCTCCTTGGCTACTTCTACACGTGTACCTATGGGAAGCTCAAGAGATACGCCCAGACGGCTGTTGTCGCTGGTGGGGAAGAACTCGCTACCTACAAACTTGGCAAGAAGCATAGTCGCAACGAATACACCCATTACCACGAATGTGGTCTTCCAGCGGTGGGTTACACATTTGTTGAGTAACTTCGCATAAGCACGGTCGATCTTGTCGAGGACGCGCTCAATGGGAGTGTATACCTTGAGGAAGAATGCGCTCTGGTTGGCCTTGGTCTGAAGGCGCAGCATGCGGCTACACAGCATGGGGGTGAGTGAGAGTGCTGCAGTGGTCGAGATAATCATCATGATGGTTACCATCCAACCCAGCTGGCGGAAGAGCACACCGGTCATACCCGGGACAAGTGTCAACGGGAAGAATACCGCGATAAGGGTAAGTGTAGATGCAATTACCGAGATTGCCACCTCATTAGTACCATGCACCGCTGCCTGCTTGGGATCGGCACCGCGCTCGATGTGGGTCGTTACGTTCTCAAGTACAACGATGGCATCGTCGACCACCATACCGATTGAAATCGAGAGTGATGACAGTGACACGATGTTGAGCGTGTTTCCCGTTGCATATAGGTAGATGAACGACGCGATGAGCGAGATGGGGATAGTGAGCGTGATGATGACTGTCGCACGCCAGCGGCCCAGGAAGAAGAATACCACGATTACAACGAAGAGGAGTGCATAGGCCACTGTCTCAACGAGCGATGCGATGGTATTGCGGATGTTGTCACTGGTGTCGACGATGAAGTTGAGTTTAACGTCGGCAGGCAGATTCTTCTGGATGTCGGGCAGTGCTTTCTTAACCTTGTTGGAGATTTCCACCGAGTTGGCACCGCTCTGCTTCTGCACGATAATCATCGCACCCTGTACGCCGTCGTTGAAGGCCTCTTGTGCGCGCTCCTCGAGGCGGTCCTCGATGCGAGCCACATCGCTCAGGTGTACTACACCACCGGTCGTAGAGACACCAACAACGATGTTATTAAGTTCCATGGGGTCCTTGAACTCGCCTTGCACACGCAGTGCATAGGTGTCGCTACCGATGTCAAAGTTACCACCGGGCACGTTCTTGTTTTCGGCACCGATGAGTGACGAGATGGTCTCAACGCTCAGGTTGTAGGCCTCCATGCGGATGGGGTCGAGGTAAACGTAGATGGCACGCTTGGGAGCACCAGCGATTGATACCGAGCCCACACCGTCAACACGGGCCAGGGGATTGGCAACGTTCTCGTCCAGAATCTTGTAGAGACCCGGCATACTCTTGTCGGCCTGTGCCGAGAGGAGCACGATGGGAATCATGTCGGTACTGAACTTGAAGATGACAGGATTACCGGCGCCATCGGGCAGGTAACTCGAAATCATGTCGAGTTTGTCTCGCACATTGTTGGTGAGCTCATCGATGTCGTAACCATATTCAAACTCAAGTGTGATGACAGAAATGTTCTCGCGCGAATTAGATGTAATGTGCTTGAGGTGCTCAACCGAGTTGA
>DCGA01000164.1:0-180 GCA_002314465.1 bacterium UBA1790
AGATCACCAAGCTCAACACCATCGATTCAGAGTCTAACTACGTTACCACAGGTGCTATCTCAGGCACAGGTAAGTATGTTCAGGTATTCATGGTCGACAAGCGCCCCTACACATTCTATCTCGCACAGCAGGCATATGACGAAGACGGCAAGCCCATCGAAGGCAAGTATGTACAGCCCG
>DCGA01000164.1:211-2236 GCA_002314465.1 bacterium UBA1790
CCTTCGACCGAGACACGCTATGCTACCGACAAGTGCGCACTTCCCACTTCGCTCGTAGGTTTCAACACCACCCTCAAGTACAAGAACTGGGACTTCAACCTCTCGGGCCACGGTGCACTTGGTTTCTATGTATACAACTACGTGAAGGCCGACGAGTACATCCAAGGCGTATACAGCGACCAGGGTTACTACAGCAACATCCTCAAGAGCACACGCGACAGAGGCTTCCAGATTCAGCAGCTCTACACCGACTACTGGCTGGAGAAGGGTGATTTCTTCCGCATCGACAACGTTACATTGGGTTACACATTCAACAAGCTGTGGAACAAGAGCTCTTCACTGCGCCTCACACTGGGTGTATCTAACCTGTGCACATTCACAGGCTACGAAGGCATCGATCCCGAGATTGACAACGGTATCGACCGCAACGTATATCCCCGTCCCCGCACTTACAACCTGGGTGTTAACTTAACTTTCTAATTAAAAAAACGATAAAACGATGAAAAAATATATTTCTTTCGCGTTGGCGCTCGTCGCTTCAGTAGGCCTGACATCATGCCTTGGCGACCTTGACACTGCGCCCCTCGATGACAACGACTTGGTAGAAAGCCAGGTTTACAAAACAGCCGACGGCTACTATGGCGAGCTCGCCAAGTGCTACGGTTCACTCATCCTCACCGGCCAAAAGGGCGGTGACGGCGGAAACGGTGACCTTGAAGGTGCTAACGAAGGCTACTCGGGCTTCGTACGCCTCATGTTCTACCTTGAGGAACTCAACACCGATGAGTTCCTGATGCCCTCAAGCTCTAACGGCTTGCGCAAGATGCTCAATCTCCAGTGGGATGCAAGCAATGCACCCGTTATCACCTGGACATACCAGCGCCTTTACATGTGTATCGCTTACTGTGACGAGTTCATTCGCCAGAGTACCGATGCCAAGATCCAGGAGCGCGGTCTCCAGAGCGAACTGGGCGGCAAGATTGGTGAAATGCGTGCCGAGGTACGCTTCCTGCGTGCTTACTGCTATGCTACACTGTGCGACCTCTTCGGCGGTGTTCCCTATGTAGACGAGAACACAGGCGTTACCGACCTCCCCGAGCAGATGACCCGCCAGCAGACATTCGAATATGCTGAGAAGGAACTCAAGGCTATCCTGGGCGAGAACGGTGAGACTGAGGTTCTGGGCGATGCAGGTGCTACAGAATATGCTCACGTTAACAAGGCTGCTGCATGGTTCCTCCTGAGCCGTATGTACCTCAACGCAAAGACTTGGATTGGCACCGACCGCTACAACGATTGCCTCACTTATTGCAAGAAGGTCATCGAGTGCGGCAAGTACCCCCTGGCAAGCGACTTCCGCCACATCTTCCTCGCCGACAACGAAAACTGCAGCGAGATTATCTGGCCCCTCGTTCAGGACGGTCTGCGTGCACAGAGCTCGGCAGGTACCAACTTCTATGTTAAGGCATTCGTTAACGGTGCTATGAACAGCCTGTACCAGACTGGCGTTGAGACCCGTGGTTGGGGTAACGTACGCGCTAAGATGACTCTGGTCGACAAGTTTGACGCTGCCGACGTTGCATTTGACACCGAGGATACTTGGGGTAACAACAAGAACGACAAGCGCGCTCAGTTCATGACAGCCCTCAGCGGTCAGAAGAAAGAGACTTGCGACGACAAGGGTAACATGACCAGCACCTTCACCTGCGGTTACGGCTACATCAAGTGGCGCAACGTGACCAAGGACGACCAGGTGTGCGCATCGGGTACACAGTACTCATCAATCGACTTCCCCATGTTCCGTACTGCCGACGCTTACCTGATGGCTGCCGAGGCTATCCTGCGCGGTGCAAGCGGCTCACGTGCCGACGCGCTGAAGTATGTGAACGAAGTACGCGAGCGTGCTTACATGACTGGAAAGTATGCCAAGACAGGTGTTAAGCAAGGTGTAGGCGCCGACATCACCGACGCACAGCTCACACTCGACTTCCTCCTGGAAGAGCGTTCACGTGAGATGGCATCAGA
>DCGA01000164.1:2251-5708 GCA_002314465.1 bacterium UBA1790
TCCCGCCGTACCGACCTCATTCGCTTCGGCAAGTTCACCAAGGGTAACAACTGGGATTGGAAGAACGCAGTATGGGCAGGTACCGACGTGGAGGACTACCTGCAGATCTTCCCCATCCCCGAGGCAGAGCTTACCAACAACTCTAAACTGACTCAGAACCCCGGTTATCCCACAAAGTAATCTAAGCAACCCTTAATAATAAAAAGATGGCAGAAGCCATATTGAGACCTCTGCCACCTATTTTTACATAATGAAGAAACTTATCCTATTATCGGTTCTGGCAGGTATTGCTACCCTGGCATGGGCACAGACCCCGCAGGAAGAGGTTTTCAACGACCTTAACAAAGCCGGTGCGGTATACTATGCCTACCCAGTCACCGAACCACAACACGTGACCCCCGCACCCAAGGGTTATGAGCCTTTCTACGTGAGCCACTACGGCCGCCACGGTTCTCGCTATCTCATAGGCGACAACGACTACAAGAGAGTGCTCGACCTGATGCAAAAGGCTCACGATGCCGGTGTTCTCACCCCGCTGGGCGAGGATGCACTGCAGCGCATCAAGAAGGTATGGGAACTGAGCGAAGGCCACGGCGGTGACCTGTCGGCCCTGGGCGCACGCCAGGCCCACGACATTGCCGCTCGCCTTTATGACGCCTACCCCGCCATCTTCAAGAACGGTGGCGCAGTCACTGCACGCTCAACAATATCGCTGCGTTGCTCGCTCACCATGAGCGCCTTCTGCGAGGGTCTCAAGGAAAAGAACCCGCTGCTGCAGGTAACCCGCGAGTCAAGCAACAAGCACATGAGCTACCTGTGCTACCACAGCCAAGAGTCAAGCGACTTCAACGGTGACAAAGGTCCCTGGCGCGAGGAGTACCGAAAGTTTGAAGAGAAGCATGTGAAGGGCGAACGCCTTGCCACATCTCTGTTCGGCAGCAGCGAGTATATCCTCAAGAACATCAACCCCACCGAGCTTGCTTGGAGTTTCTACTGGCTTGCGGTTGACATGCAGGATACCGAGACCGGAGTATCGTTCTACGACCTGTTCACCAAGCAGGAGTTGTATGACATCTACCAGGTGTTCAACTACCGCTTCTATTGCCAGGATGCCAACTATGCCGGCGGCCGTGGCATGGCATTTACCAACTGCCATCCGCTGCTGCGCAACATCATAGCCGGTGCCGAGGCAGCGATTGCCGGAACAGGCGATGTAGCAACCCTCAGATTCGGCCACGACGGCAACCTTATCCCACTGTCTGGTGTACTGGGACTCAAGGACTGCTACAACAGCGTGAGCGACCCCTACGAGTTTGCTGCAGCATTCAAGTCGTGGAAGATTGCTCCCATGGCGGGCAATATCCAGATTATCTTCTTCCGCAACAAGAAGAACGACGTAATATGCAAGTTCCTCCACAACGAACAGGAGACCGAGGTGCCGGCCATCAAGACCGACATCTTCCCCTTCTATCACTGGAACGACGTCAAGAGCTACTACGAGACCCAGGTCTTGAAATAAACTGCTATCGTTTTTTCCTGCTCAGATAGCACATCGCGGTGAAACCCTTCAACAAGGCGTTTCACCGCGATTATTTATTTGTGTAGCAACAACTTGCTTGCTTAAGGCTAATCATAACGACGTTTATTTAGTTTAATACTGATACCGCAGTGTGCTAAAAAAGGTAAATATTTTCGCCTTTATGATACATTATTTATAAATATATAGTATATTTGCCGTATAAATTATAACTACTAACCCTAATTTATTAATTATTATGAAAAAACTTTTCATCATGATCGCTGCTATTGCAGCCGTTGCATTTACTGCATGTACACCCACTGAAGGCACTAACGACGCCGAAGCAACTGAACTCACTGCCGAGAACTTCCAGGCTCAGCTCGACTCACTGGTAACTGCCGGCGACTCTACCGCTGTACAGGACCTTATCACAAAGTCACAGGAGCAGGTTGAGAAGCTCATCGCTGCTGGCGACACCGTAGCTGCCAAGACTTTCTATGAGAAGGTAAAAGAGGTTATCACATCTTCAAAGGATAAGATTGTTGCTCTCGCTCCCTCTTTGAGCGAAGTTGTAAACGGCGTAACCACCAACGTTCCCGAGACACTCAAGGGCATCGTTACCGAAGGTGTAGACAGCGTAGCTAAGGCTGCTGTTGAAGAAGGCAAGGCTCAGGTAGAAGCTGCTACCGAAGGCGTAAAGAATGAGGCTGCTGCCGCTGTTGCCGAAGGCGCAAAGAAAGTAGACGAGGCTAAGGCTAAAGTGGAAGAGGTTAAGAAGGCTGCCGACGACGTTAAGGACGCTGCCAACAAGACCAAAGAGGCTGCTCAGGCTCTTAAGAACCTCGGTAAGTAATAGGTTAAAAGGTTAATGGGTTAAGAGGTTAATGGGTTAAGAGGTTAATCTGTTAGACCGAAGACCGTAAACCGAACGAAAAAAGTGTGTCTCCCCTATCGCGGGAAGGCACACTTTCTTTTTATGTGCGGCTCACTAAGTGAGCGTTATTTCCTTGCAAGGAATATCATGCGGCGTGTGAGTGTCGCAGGGTCATAGTCGCTGGCATACTGGCCGGCGAGCGACTGGTCGGCTATCATGTGGCGGGCATCCATAGCGATGACGCCGAATGAGAACGTACCGGCAGAACTCTGGAGAGTCACCGTGCGGGCATTGACTGTGTACTTGTAGTCATAGTGCTTGCCGTCGCTCAGGTCGGTGGCAACAGCAGTGCCGTCGCCATTAAATGAATAACGGAAGCGTGAGTAGTACACATCCTCACCCTTAGGACCAATCTTGTAATCGTCGTAGAAAAACGAATAACTGAACTCCCAGTCGGTGGCCAGCAACGCTGCGCACAGTTCGTCGTGGGAGATATTGGTGTTAACCGTGTCGCGGCTTCCGTTCTCGATGAATACAACGCCAGCCTGGTCGGTGACGGGACGCTTGGGCTTGATGTCATCGCCGCACGAGAACAGCGACACAACAGCCACCAGCGATAATAATGAAATGATTAACTTACGCATTACTCTACAGGATAATTAAGGTTTTCGGGCTTGAGGTCATTAAGAACCTCAATGAGATACTTGCGAGCCTCCCATCGTGCCATGGGCAGGTTGTTGAGCATGTAGTTGCCGCAGTCGTTGGCGTTGGCACCGGGAATCTCACCCTCAAATGTTTCGATAAACTGGAATGTCTCGCGCACGAGCGGAGCGATGTCGGCCGAGGTAAGGTCGCCCTTCACAAGCAGGTAGTTGCCTGTGCAGCAACCCATAGGTCCCCAGTAAACGATGCGGCTGCCCCACTCGGCATGGTTGCGCAGGTAGGTAGCGGCAAGGTGCTCGATAGTGTGCAGTGCGCTCTGGCTCACTGCGGGCTCGCGGTTGGGTTCCTTCATGCGGATGTCAAATGTGGTAACCACATCGCCGCCCTCAAGGAAGTCCTTG
>DCGA01000025.1:0-565 GCA_002314465.1 bacterium UBA1790
CGAAATCACCAAGGACTACCTTGTGCGTTTCCCCAATGGCATCTATGCCCCCAACGCATCAAACATCATAAGCGGCATTGAAGCCAAGCATGCAAACATCTCGACCAACCGCAACATAGGTTCTAACAAGCCCATTACCGTCAAAGTACAGGTTAAGAACGTGAACAAACTCACTGTCAACGTGTTCAAGGTTCCCGACGGGCTCATCAACGACAAGACATACTCGTTCTCGACCAAACAACTCACTAAGGTGGCAAGCAAGGTTATTGAGTTCAACCACACCGTGCCCTTCGAGAAAACGCAAGAAATCGTGCTTGACGGCCTGGATTACGGCGTGTATGTAATCGCTCCGTCATACGAAGCAGGCGGCAAGACTCAGGCCGACAATAACATGTCGACCTACGACGCTACCATCGTGAGTGACCTTGCCATGTTCACAGTGATGCAGCAGGGCAAGCGCAGCGTGTTTGTAGTGAACCGCGAGACCGGTGCTCCCGTTGCCGGAGCAACAGTGACTTTCAAGCGCAACAACAAGAGCGAATCGGTTGTTACCGACAAGGATGGT
>DCGA01000025.1:597-4443 GCA_002314465.1 bacterium UBA1790
TGAATACTGCGATGCCAAGGCAAGCAAGGGCAACGACCGTTATGGCAACAGCATCCAGGTATACAGCAGCAACTTCACCGGCGGTTCAAGTTCGACCGCAAAGGTGTTTACCGACCTGGGCATCTATCGCCCCGGAGAGAAGGTGAAATGGGCTTTAGTGGCCTACCGAACCGGTGACAACAGCCGCAGTATCATTGCCGGGCGCAGCATCGAGGTCCAGTTCTACGACAGCAACAACAAGTCTATCGCAACCGAAAAGACCAAGACCGATGAATTTGGCCGCGCCAACGGAGAGTTCACCGTGCCCACCGACCGTCTCAACGGCAACTTCATGATTCGCGTGGTTGATAAGGGCGATAACGAGAACGAACGCATTAACATAGGTTACAAGAGCGTGATTGTGAGCGAGTACAAGACTCCCACATTCAACGTTGAGTTTACCACACAGCGCGACGCATTCCTCGCCGATGCGCCTGTGGTAATCGAGGGCAAAGCGACAACCTACTCGGGGATGCCCGTGGCTGGTTGTGAGGTCTCTCTCAAACTGAGCAAGAACGAATGGGACTGGCTGTGGCGCTACTACAGGCCGTCAAGCCATAGCACCGCTATCACCGACACAATCGTAACAACCGACGAACGCGGATACTTCAAGGTTGAGTTCCCGGCCGATATTTTCCCCGAGAACAGCAACAGCCGCCGCTATGCAATGTACAACTATTCGCTCAACGCAAGTTGTACCAACGACGCAGGCGAGACACACGAGGCTACCAAGGCGTTCATTGTGGGCGGTCGCAGCAGCATTGAGATGCCCGACGACTACACCCACACCGCCGACAAGCCGTTTGAACTGCCCATAACCTACAACACCACCAGTGATACCGAGAAGAGCGTAGCATGCACCTACGAACTCATCAACGACAAGGAAGAAGTGGTGACTACAGGCAACTTCGACACCGATAAGCCCGAAGTCGATTTCACTAAGGTTCCCTCGGGCGAATATACAATCAAGGTACACGTGCTGGGTACCAAAGATACCGACAGCGACACCAACACCAAGACCTCGCTTGTACTGTACCGCGTCACCGACAAGCAGGCACCCGTAAAGGATTGCCCGCTGTGGATTCATGTCACCGACATCAAGGCCGACAAGAACGGCAATGCAAACATCCTCATCGGCACATCGGCACCCGAGGCCTACATCTACTATGTAGTTGCAAGCCATCAGGGCGTTGAGAAGAGCGGATGGCTGCATTACACTCCGGGCATGCACCAGTTTGCCGTTCAGGTTCCAGCACGCGATGAAGAGGCGCTCAATATTGAGTTCTTCACCTATTATAAGGAGAAAAAATATAGCAAGACCGCCCGCGTGTCGTGCCCTGCCTATGAGCGCAGCCTCAACCTCGAGGCAACTTCGTTCCGCGACAAGTTGGTTCCCGGCACCCCCGAGCGCTGGACATTCAAGGTAAGCGACAAGGATGGCAAGCCCGTGGCTTCGGCATTGATGCTCGAGATGTTTGACAAGGCTCTCAACACCCTTGCCAACAACACCTGGAGTTTCAACCCCGGTTTCTCAACCCATTATAAGTTCTCACTCAACAGTCAGGAACTAAACTACCTGACATCGATGAACCTTTCATGGCAAGCCCGATTAAAGAATACTGCCAGCATCGAGATTCCCGAGTTGAACACTTATGACCAAATACTCTTCGGATATATGCGAAAAGGATTCGGTGGCTATCAAGAAATGATGGTGATGGATGCTGCTCCCATTGGCGCCCGTCCCATGATGAAAAGCGCGGCTCGAACCGAAGCCCCAATGGGTAGTAAACGCTATTCAAGAAGCCGAGGTAGCATCAGTAGACGGAGGAGTTGAAGAAAAGTCGGCACTCGACAATGTGACAATGCGCATGGCCGATGTCAAGACCGCGCTGTGGCGCCCCGTGCTCACCACCGATGCCGACGGCAACCTCGTGGTAGAGTTTGATGCACCGCAATTCAATACCACATGGATTGTACAGGCATTTGCCTATGACCGCGACCTTTACGCATCGTCGCTCAACCGCGAGGTGCTCACACAGAAGGAGGTAATGGTGAAGTCGAGTCTTCCCCGCTTCGTTCGCACCGGCGACAAGGCAACACTTGCTGCAAGCGTGATGAATGCCACCGACAAGGCTCTCACTGCCGACGCCGTTATCGAACTCTTTGACCCGCGCACCGACAAGGTAATTGCCACCAAGAACTTTAACGAGAGCCTTGCTGCCAACGGCACAAATGCCGTGTCGATCGACTGGGATGTTCCCGAGGATATTTCATTCATCGGCTTCCGCGTCAAGGCCGCCAGCGGCAAGCACAGCGACGGTGAGCAAGTGATGATTCCGGTACTGGCAAGCACACAGCCCATCATCGAGACACAGCCGTTCTACATCGAACAAGGCGCACAGGGACACACCGTCACAGTACCCGAGAACGCACGCAACGCGCGCGTTACCCTCGAGTATTGCGATAACCCCACATGGTATTGCGTTACAGCACTGCCCGCTCTCTTCGACGACAACTACCAGATCACTACCCACGCTGCACACACCCTCTTTACCATCGATGTGGCACAGGGTATCGCCAACGACAACCCCAAAATCAAGGAGGCTGTTGATCACTGGAACGCTAATCCACAAGACTCGGTTCTCGTGTCGATGCTTGCCAAGAACCAAGACCTTAAGATAGGTACACTGCAGGCTTCACCATGGGTTAACGAGAGCGAGCGCCAGACACTGCGCATGTCGCAGATAGGCGATCTCATGGACAAGGATAAGATGGCCGCAAAGCGCAAGAAGGTTATCGACGCACTGCTCGAAAACCAGATGAGCGACGGCGGATTCTGCTGGTACAAGCACCCCATGGCCATTTCAAGCGTCTACACTACCCACACCGTACTTGAACTCATAGGCGAAATCAAGCATCTGGGCTATCTGCCCGCCGACAGCCGCCTCGATGATGCAGTGAAGCGTGCAGTGAAGTACTACGACAAGGAGTGGCTCTCGATTTACAATGAGCGCAAGGACAAGAAGAACTACGACGGATTTGACGACTTCGTGTATGTGCGTACCCTCTTCAAGGACATCGCCATGGACCGCAACACCCAGAGTCTGTTCAACAACTCGCTCAAGGCGATGAAGAAGAACTGGAGCAACGGTCTGTCACTCTCGAGCAAGGCATTCTTTGCCCTCACCCTCGAGCGCAACGGCGACCACAAGACCGCCGCCCAAATCACTGAGTCTATACGCCAGTTTGCCATCACCAAGCCCGCGCTGGGAATGTACTGGGACAACCTGCAGAGCGGATGGCGCTACTTCGACAAGGTAGCGGTCACATCAACCATCTTGCAGGCACTCAACGAGGTAGACCACCGCAAGGACGAGATTGACCTCGTGCGCAAGTGGATACTGCTCATGAAGCAAACCAACGACTGGGGCTCGAGCAGCCTTGCTGCCGATGCCGTATACAGCCTGCTCAGCACCGGCACCGACTGGCTGCAGCCCGCAAGCGAGGTGAGCATCACAATCGACGGCAAGAGCCTCGACATCGCCGATGCCGAGAAGTATCTGGGCTATGTGCGCCGCACCATCGATGCTGCTCCGGGTTCGGTTATCAACATCAACCGCAACGGCAACTCTCCCGCATGGGGAGCTATCTACAACCAGTTCAAGGGTGTGATGAGCGAGACCAAGCAGGTGAGCATAGACGAGATGAGCATAAGCAAGCAGTACTACATCTACAGCACCGACGGCAAACTCGCTCCCGCAACATCGCTCAAGGTGGGCGACAAGGTGCAGGTGCGCACCATCATAA
>DCGA01000025.1:4481-5442 GCA_002314465.1 bacterium UBA1790
TTCTTGCTTCGAGCCTGTTGACCAGATTTCGGGTTACCGATATGCCGACGGCTGCTACTATTATCTCGAGACAAAGGACTCGAAGACCAACGTATTCTTCGGCAGCCTGCTCAAGGGCACACACATCATCAGTTATGATGTATATGTGACAGCACCGGGTACTTACAACGCAGGCGTGGCATCGGCACAATGCCAGTATGCACCGCAGATTGCCGCCCACAGCGCCGGCACTCTCATCGAAATTAAGAAGTAAAAGCAAAGACCCATAAACAGCAAGGGGAGGCCGAATAATCGGTCTCCCCTACTTTTATTCCTATACAACGAGCGGTTGTTATTTATCTTTCTTTCCCAGAACCTCCTTCAACTCGTTGAGTTTCTGAGCCTCAATCTGCTTGTTGGCTTTAGCCACAGCCTCGGCTTGTGTCATCAGGTCGGAATACTTCTGCCATTCCTGTTTGATGATTTCACGACGAGAATGGCTCTTATTATTAGCCCTCTGCCTTGATTGCGCATCGGGAGCCGAGTTGAACTCTGTATCGTTCTTTTCCTCTTCTTCAAGCGCCATTGCCCTCTGCTTGTGGACCTCGGCCTGCTGGTAGTAATCCTGGGCCGTCATGCCTTTTGACTGCGCGAAAGACGCAAGCGACAACGCGCATATTCCCAAAAACAAAGATAATCTTTTCATAAATATATGTTTTATTAGTTATTCAAAATACACACGAGCATAAGAGCCTGTCTCTATCATGCGCTTGCCATAGAAGTCGGGCTCGTCGACCACTTCGACATCGGTTTCGCCCAGGAAACTCTCGTCAATCATGTCACGCATCTCGTCAAACTTGGCCTGCGCTTCCTCTTGTGAGGCAAAGCGGTAACTGTCGCTGCCGCTGGCACCACTGCTGTTGTAGTAGTCGAACTGCACCACGATTTTCTTCGCCGGAGCCTGCGGTTTCTCGGCGGGGCG
>DCGA01000025.1:5452-9005 GCA_002314465.1 bacterium UBA1790
GGGCTTGGCAGGCAAGCCGTGGGTGGCGAAGTATCGCCACAGCGGGGCCGTCATGAGAGCCTGCAGCATCTCGTTGCGCTCAATCATGCCATAGACCTCGTGGGGCGACATGAGCAACACCTCAATGTCCTCGCTCTCGTCGAGCGCTTGCTCCGATACCAGTTCAACGCCTTGGGCAAGGAAGCAGTGTGTTATGTTGTCGCAGATGCTCGGGTTCTGCCCTATCGTCATGATTTCAGTCCACTCGCCGCCGGCATATCCGGTCTCCTCGAGCAACTCACGGCGTGCACTTTGCTCTGGGGTTTCACTCTCCTCGCACATGCCGGCACACAGTTCAACCATCACCGTGTCCATAGCGTGGCGGTACTGGCGCACCATCACGAAGTCACCGCCAGTGGTTATGGCGATAATGTTAACCCAGTCGGGGTATTCCAGCACATAATGCTCGGGGTTGACCACGCCATTGGGCAACTGCACCTTGTCGACACGCGCAGTGAGCCACGGCCGCTGAATGATGTAGCGGCTCTCAAGAGTAGTCCATTTCTTGATTTCCTTAGCCATAAAAGTTGCTTTGATAGATGCAAAGTTAAGTACAAATATCCAATTATACAAATTTGAGGTATTACTTGTTTATTGTTGTTAATTTTCGGGCTATTACTTGATTGATTGAGGTTATTGTAGTATCTTCGCACAGCAAACCAACGCAACCCATAAGATGAAAAAGAGAATCGAATACTTCGACCTGCTCAAGGGCATCGCCATATTCCTTGTGGTGATGGGCCACGTGCTCACCATGTGCATACGCGGTGTTGATGCGGCCTTCCTGTTCAAGTTCATTGGCCAAGTACACATGCCCATATTCTTCTTCATAAGCGGCTACATGACCTACAAGGCAAGTAGCGACGGCGGATTTGCGCAACCGCGCCTGGGCAAACGCTTCGTGCAGCTTATCATCCCCTTTATCGTGATGAGCGCACTATGGGTGCTTTATTTCCCACATAGTAACCTTGAGTCGCCGTTGCACGATAACCTGCCCGACCTGTACCGCTCTTACTGGAAAGACGGATACTGGTTCACACTGTGCCTCATGCAGTTATGCATCATCTACTGGCCCCTTAGCCTGCTGCTATCGCGCTTAAAGAGCGGATGGCTGCAAGCTGCTGCCATCCTTGTACCCTATGGCGCACTGGTGGCGATGTCGATAGCATGGGCCGACGAGGAAGCCAACCTTGACCTCGTTGGTTGCGGACTCATGGCTCGTTTCTTCCCGGTATACATCATGGGCGTGATGGCACACAGGCACAAAGACGCATTCTATCGCCTGTGGCACAACGAGTGGGTGCTTACGGGTGCTATTATCGTGGGATCCTTGTCGTTCTACGCGGTGGTTTATCCTTGGGACCTCCCTTGGCTGCCCGCCCACTCGGGTTTCGTCACAATACCCGTGATGCACGCATGCCTTGCGGTCGTTGCGCTGGCAATGGTTGAGCCATGGAGCAGTAAGGAGTATGCCGAGGGGCACAAGCCCGGCATAGTGGCCCGTTTCTTCAACCTTCTGGGCAATGAGAGCTTAGGCATATACCTGTGCCATTACTTCTTCCTGTTTCCACTCACGATGCTGCGCCAACCCGTCATCGACATGAGCCTCGCTACCCTACCCCTTGCAGCGATTTCGGCAGCGGTAGCCCTCTGCATCATTGCGGTAACCCTGCTTGCAATACGTATTATCAAGTGCAGCCGTGTCCTCAGCCTGCTCATGCTCGGCAAACCCTGGTAACACCGTTAATTGACTATAAAAACAACTGGCCGTACCCCACATGAGGCACGGCCAGTCTTGTATCTTATACCCTCGTTTCAGAAACCGAGGATTATGTTCAACACGGTATTGATGTCGGCAGTGTCGACCACGTTGTCGCCGTTTACGTCGCCATTTACCCCAGTGGGAACAGCCTGGTTGAGGATAATGGAAACGATGATGTTCACATCGGTGATATCAACCGCGCCATCGCCGTTAACATCACCCTTTACGCCGGGATTTTCGGGAGTGGGCAGCGTCACGGTGAGGGTAAGGTCATCGGTGCGGTCGACCAGCGGAGTACCTATGCAGGTCTGGTCGGTCAATGCGCTGTTGATGGCCTCGTCGAGCAATTCGTGGAAACGAGCCCTAACGACACTCTTTGCCATCAAGCGCACAATGAAACTCTGGTCGGCAAGCAGTACGTCAACCGTCTTGTCCGAACCCGATTCCATTTCACTGCTTATCTGCGCCGGGGTAACGCCCGAGTTCTGTTCATTGCCCTCGCTCATGGTGATGGTGAGTTTGCTTATCATGCTTCCCAGTCCCGAGTAACAGGCTTCCTGGAATCCCTCGAGCGAGAGTGATGCGCCATAGTCCTCGAGCATAGCGCTGATTTCGTCCCAATTGTTGTAGCAAATGCTGTTCACGGTTGCACGCGTGCCGTCCTTGGCACGGCTCAAGGCTGTAGTGGCGAAGTTGGCATCTTCGGGTGTCTTAGTGATGCGGTCGGTTGTGAACGAAATGGCATTGCGCTCTTCATTCATGCCTATATTGCGCACATGGCAGGGATAGGCCACGGTAGAGCCAGTGGTTACCTCGACCAACTTGTCAGCCTTGTTCTCGGTGTACCATGTGGTTGAGTTGGAGATGTGGATATGTCCGGTGAGCACAAGGTGAATGCCGTGTTCAAGGAAACTTGCACGCACATTGTCGGCGTCAGCAACGAGCGCGTCACCCAACAGAGCCTGCTGGTCGTCGATGTGGTTAACGAGCTGGTGGTGCATCATTACCATCACCTGCTTGCCTTCCTTCCTTGCCTCGTCGGCCTTGAGGAGAATCCAGTTGAGTGTAGCAGTTGGGATTCCGTTGGCGTCAATGGTCTTGTCCTTATCGCGAGCCTTGCAGAGGTTGTCATCTACGGCGATGAGGCGCAGTCCGGGAAGGGGTTCACACACATAACTGAGCGAGGCCGGGTCGCGAGCAATGGCATCGTTGTAACCCATGTTGGCATATATTGTTGCAAACTCTGTACTGGTGGGAGAAGAAACCGTACGCACGAGGCCTCCCGCAAATGTCTTGGCGTCGGTGTTGTTCACATCGTGGTTTCCGGGAATCACCCACACCTTGATACCTGCATCGACGAGGGTCTGCAGTTTGGTCGCAATATCGTTGTGGCTGTATTTCTCACCGTTCTTGGTCAGGTCACCGGCTATGAGCAGTCCGGCGGGTTTATTGGTTAACGCCTTATTGATAACGGCTTGCAGCACATCGCTCGCCTTATCAAACATCTTGTTATCGTTGTCGATTTCTTTTTGTAGATTAGTACCGCCGTTATTCATCAGGCCCGGAGCCAGATAATGCAGGTCGGTGATGAGCATAAGTTTCTCAGAGGCAGCATCTTTGGTTTCCATAGCTGCTTGCGCTGTTAAGGGAGCACCTAATGCAATAAGCGCCAGCAATGCGGCAAGTTTTTGTATTTTTCGTTTCATAACGGGTTATATCTGGTATATTTATATCCTTAATTCCGCAACACTA
>DCGA01000042.1:0-4688 GCA_002314465.1 bacterium UBA1790
GAAGCAACATGAGAAGATGGCGGGCGAACTCATACCCTTCTTGCGTGCAATCTTAAAAAAGTAACTAAATGTTTTTTTACCACAAGTAGAACTTGCTTATAGAACATTTTTTATTACCTTTGCACAACCAAACATAGCATAAAACTCAAACAAATAATTAACTCATTGATTAACTTCAACTAAAATTTATGGCAAATTTATTAGCTCCCCCGGCACACAAGCCCGAGCAGACCGGCCCCGAAGCAGATGCTAAGTACAAAGCGCTGCGCTGGCAGGTGTTCTCAGGTGCCTTCATTGGCTACGCCGCATTCTACATCGTTCGCAAGAACCTTTCGATGGCAATCCCATCAATTACCGAACTTACCAACGGCCTCATTACCAAGGGTGACCTGGGTACTGTGCTCGCGATGAATGCTGTTGCTTATGCATTCGCTAAGTTCTTCATGGCAACAATCAGCGACCGCAGCGACGCGCGCAAGTTCCTCCCCTTGGGACTTATCCTCTCTGCATTGTCAATGATGTTCATGATTGTTCCCATTGCAGGCCTTGACATCGCCAACAATCCCGACAACAAGTGGCTCGCCATCGTTATCATGGGCGTGCTCAACTTCCTCGTTGGTTGGTTCAACGGTATGGGTTGGCCTCCGTGCGGACGCGTTATGACACACTGGTTCTCACAGAACGAGCGTGGCACATGGATGAGTTTCTGGAACTGTGCCCATAACGTGGGTGGCGGTCTCGTAGGTCCCATGGCTACTTACGGCGCTCTGTGGTTCGGTAACTGGTTCTACGGTTCACACGAGGAACTCTACTTCCTTGCAGGTACATTCATCTTCCCCGCTGCTGTGGCACTGTTCGTTGCTCTCGTGGCTTATGTACTGCTGCGCGACAATCCCCAGAGCTGCGGTCTTTCTTCGGTTGAGAAGTGGCGCAACGACTTCCCCAAGAACTACAGCGAAAAGAGCGAAGAGGTTATCTCAACTAAGGAAATCCTGTTCAAGTATGTCCTCAATAACAAGCTTCTGTGGTTTGTTGCCCTTGCCAACGCATTCGTTTACCTCGTGCGCTACGGTGCCCTCGACTGGGCTCCCACAATGCTCACCGAGAAGGGTATCGACCTCAAGAGTGCAGGTTGGGCTTACTTCGCATTTGAGTATGCTGCAATCCCCGGCACTATCATCTGCGGTTGGATCAGCGATAAGGTATTCAAGGGCATGCGTGCTCTTCCCACCATCATCTTCATGGCACTGGTGGCTATCTTCATCGTTATCTACTGGCAGGCTGGCAACAACATCACCCTCAACCTCATTGGCCTCGTGGGTATCGGCTTCTTTATCTACGGTCCCGTGATGCTCATCGGTGTACAGGCTCTTGACCTCGCTCCCAAGAATGCAGCCGGTACTGCAGCTGGTCTCACTGGCTTCTTCGGCTACTTCTTCGGTACTGCAATCCTCGCCAACACTGGCCTCGGCTACATCGCCGACTCATTTGGCTGGGACGGAACATTCATTATGCTCCTCGCAGGTTGCGTTCTGTCAATCATCCTCATGGCATTCACCTACAAGGAGGAACGCTACTTGGCTAAGAAATAATCACAACTTGATTAAATAACAACGCGAGGCGACATCACCACGATGCCGCCTCGCTTGCTATTACAAGGCAATAGCGCATAGGAAGGGGTAGACTAAAAACTATATTGCTTCGCGTAAGTGTTTAAAACTGAAAGAAATTATGACAAATTACAAGAAATTAAGCTTCGCGATGGGGATTGGCCTCGCACAGATCTCTCGGATCTCACAGATTTTTTTGAGGGGATTTTTAGACAGACCCGAGCGAAGCGAGCTGGATGGAGTGAGCAGCGGTGAGTGGGCGTAGCCCGTGACGCGACCTTCGAACCTCCATCAATTTGTTTCAGTCCATTCGGGGAGGTGGGGTTAGATTTTGATATATGGGGATTTTTTTGTAATTTAGCAGATTAATTGGTAAAGTGGGTGGTGTGCCCTTGCGGGTGCACGCGCACGACATGTAACTAAAACACTGATTATAAATGACAAACGAAAGAAAAATACGCGTTGGCATTACCCAAGGGGACACCAACGGAATCGGCTACGAAGTGATTCTCAAGACTCTCTCAGTACCCGAGTTTACCGAAATCTGCACTCCGGTCATCTATGGCTCGAGCAAAATCCTCACATTCCACCGCAAGGCCATTGAGATGCCTTCGTTCCCCATCAACACGGTGCGCAACGGAGGCCCTGTAAAGGACGGCGCCGTGAACCTCGTGGAGGTTATGGGAAACGAAGAGGTGAAGGTTGAGTTCGGACAGCCCGACAAGCAGGCCGGCCACGCGGCATTCATGGCGCTCGAGGCGGCTGTGGCTGCCCTCAACAACGGCGACATCGACGTGCTGGTGACTGCCCCCATCAACAAGGACAACATCCAGAGCGACCAGTTTACCTTCCCCGGCCACACCGAGTACCTCGAGGCATGCATCGGCGAGGGCAACAAGGCGCTCATGGTGCTGTGCAACGACACCCTGCGCGTGGCGCTCGTCACTGCCCACCTGCCCATCTCGCAGGTGCCCGCAGCCATCACCGCCGACGCCATCCTTGAGAAACTGCGCATCTTCAACCACTCGCTCAACCGCGACTTCAACATCGTGAAGCCCCGCATCGCAGTGCTGTCGCTCAACCCCCACTCGGGCGAGAACGGACTGCTGGGCAACGAGGAGAAGGACGTCATCGCACCCGCACTGCAGCAGGCCTACGACAACGAGCGCATCCTGTGCTTCGGCCCCTATGCCGCCGACGGATTTTTCGGCAACGGCACCTACCGCAAGTTTGACGGCGTGCTCGCCATGTTCCACGACCAGGGCCTCGCAGCCTTCAAGACCCTCGCCATGGACAACGGCGTGAACTTCACCGCCGGACTGCCCTGTGTGCGCACCAGCCCCGACCACGGCACCGGCTACGACATCGCCGGCAAGAACCTCGCCCACGAGAACTCGCTGCGCCAGGCCGTTTATGCCGCCATCGACATCTACCGCAACCGCCAGGACTGGGACGAGTCGCACGCCAATCCCCTGCGCAAGCAATACTTCGAGCGCGGCAAGGACAACGTGGTGCTCGACCTCACCAAGGACGCATAACGCTGCGCCCATAGTTAACACGAACTACATCAAGCAATAAATACAGTCACTATGCATTACGCAATCATAGCAGCAGGCGAAGGCTCACGACTGGCCCAAGAGGGCGTGAGCAAGCCCAAACCCCTCGTTGAGCTCAACGGCGAGCCCATGGTGCTGCGACTCATGCACATCTTTGAGCGCTGCAACGCCGAGAGCATCAGCATCATCGTCAACGAGTTCATGACCGAGGTGCGCGAGTTTGTCGAGAACCTCAGCCTCAGCGTTCCCGTCAACGTGGTCGTAAAGACCACCCCCAGCTCCATGCACAGCTTCTGGGAGCTGAGCAAGGTCATCCCCCAGGGCAAGTTCTGCCTCACCACCGTCGACACCATCTTCCGCGAGCCCGACTTTGCGCGCTACATCGCCGCCTTTGAGGCCGACGACGAGCACGACGGCATGTGGGCCGTGACCCCCTTCATCGAGGACGAGAAGCCCCTCTACGTCGATGTCGACAACGACCAGGACATGAACATCACCGCCTTCCGCGACAAGGCATGGGACGGCGCACGCTACGTCTCGGGCGGCATCTACGCCATGGACACCAAGGCGTTCAGTGTGCTCGACCACTGCATCGAGAACAACATCTCGCGCATGCGCAACTTCCAGCGCGCACTCGTCGAGGCGGGCTTCAGCCTGCAGGCGTTCTCCATCGACAAGATCATCGACGTGGACCACGCCAGCGACATCGCAGTAGCACAACAATTCATCTCAGAGTAATACATAATTCATCCGCATTATGGCAGAAATAACCATTGCCGGCATCCTCAGGGCCGGTGCTTATTCACCCAACCACATTGGCAACGACACCGCCATCTTCAACGCCGTGGCCGACCAGCTGCGCAAGCGCGGTTGCCTTGTCAACATCTATAGCGAAGACCAGTTCAACAAGAACGGAGTCAAGGAAGACATCATCCTCAACATGTGCCGCGAGCGCGCCTCTATCTCACGCCTCCAGCAACTCGAGGACGAGGGTCGCCTGGTCATCAACTCGGGCTACGGCATCGAGAACTGCACACGCGAGCGCATGACGCGCATCCTCCTGGGCAACAACATCCCCTACCCCGACAGCCTCATCGTCAACACCAACGAGAACGTGAAGCCCCTCATCAAGGAGGCTGGCTTCGAGAGCTGCTGGATCAAGCGCGGCGACTTCCACGCCATGCACAAGGAGGACGTGAGCTACTGCCGCCACGCCGAGGAAGCACAGGAAGTGCTCCAGGAGTACTTCTACCGCGGCATCACCCGCGCCGTCATCAATGTGCACCTCGCCGGCGACCTCATCAAGTTCTACGGCATCAAGGGCTCGCCCTTCTTCTACTGGTTCTACCCCTTCGACAAGGGACACAGCAAGTACGGACACGAGCAAATCAACGGTCTGTCTAAGGGCCTCCACTTCGACGAGGAGCACCTCAAGGACATCTGCAACCGCGCGGCCGAGGAACTCAACACCGTGGTCTACGGCGGCGACTGCATCGTGGCCGACGACGGCACCATACGCATC
>DCGA01000042.1:4705-5549 GCA_002314465.1 bacterium UBA1790
ACTTCAACGATTGGCCCAGCTTCGCGCCCTGCCGCGACGAGGCAGCACCCCACATCGCCAAGGCTGTACTCTCTATCATCAAGGATTACAAGAACAAAAAGTAACACATGACATTCAAGCAACTCAAAGAACAATACAAGGCGTCGCTCAAGTCGATGGACACCGAGGAGCACATCGACCTCGCGTTCTACCGCCCCCTGGGCTTCGCATGGGCCATCTTCTTCGCATGGCTCGGCGTCTCGCCCAATGTCGTCACCATCCTCTCCATCTTCCTGGGCGTGGGCGGCGGCATCCTGCTCTACTTCGGCGCAGCGCCCTACATCTGGCTCAACTACCTGGGCATCTTCCTCATCATCTGGGCCAACACCTACGATAGCGCCGACGGACAGCTCGCGCGCCTCACCAAGCAGTATTCGCGCATCGGGCGCATCCTCGACGGCGTGAGCGGCGACTTCTGGTTCGTCGCCATCTACATCGCCATCGTCCTCAGGGAAATCCACTTCGGCGACGTGCTGCTCGGCGACTTCTTCGGCAACCACGCATGGCTCATCTGGGTCATCGCTTCCGCTGCCGGTGTGTGCCACGCTAAGCAAGCCGCCATGGCCGACTACTACCGCCAGTTCCACCTCTTCTTCCTCAAGGGCGAGGAGGGCAGCGAACTCGACAGCACCGACCAGCTCGACAAGGAGAACGCCACACTCACCTGGAGCAACAACTTCATGAAGAAGCTCACCATGCTCTTCTACCGCAACTACACCGCCAACCAGGAGGTGATGACTCCCCGCATGCAGGAACTGCGACGCGCACTCAAGGCTCGCTACGGCACCGCCATCCCGCAGGAGTT
>DCGA01000042.1:5576-6521 GCA_002314465.1 bacterium UBA1790
CCGCCAGTCGTTCCGCCTCAAGAGCCTCCCGCTCATGAAGTACACCAACATGCTCTCGTTCAACACACGCATCATCGCCATGTTCCTCTCGGTCATCTTCAGGATGCCGTGGCTCTACTTCGCCTTCGAACTCGTAGTGCTCAACACCATGATGGTCTACATGATCGTGCGCCACGAGAACATCTGCAAGAAATCACTTAACCAGATACAATGAACAAGTTACACAACATCACAGGCGTCATCTTCGACTACGGCGGCACCATCGACAGCCGCGCCATCCACTGGAGCGAAATCCTCTGGGCAGGATACCAGTACATGGAAGTACCCGTCACCAAGGAACAGTTCCGTGAGTGCTACGTGCACGCCGAGCGCGAACTCGCACGAGTGCGCCACATCCTCCCCAACGACGACTTCCTCGACCTCCTGCGCAAGAAGGTCAACATCGAACTCGACTACCTCGTGTCCGCCGGCATCATCACCTGCAACGACGAGGTCACCAGCGAGGGCATAGCGCAGTACTGCTACAAGCAGGCGCGCGAGTGCGTCGAGGAGGCACGCCCCGTGCTCGAGGCACTCAGCCAGCGCTACCCCATGATGCTCGTGAGCAACTTCTACGGCAACGTCGACAGCGTGCTGCGCGACTTCGACCTGCGCCGTTACTTCAAGGGAGTCATCGAGAGCGCCGTCGTGGGCGTGCGCAAGCCCAACCCCACCCTCTTCCGCCTCGGCGTTGACGCCCTCGAGATGGACGCCAGCAATGTAGTCGTCATCGGCGACTCCCTCACCAAGGACATCATCCCCGCCGAGAGCCTCGGCTGCCAGGTGCTCTGGATCAAGGGCAAAGGCTGGACCTCCGACGAAGACGCCGCCACCCACCCCAGCACCATCACCAGCATCCTCCAGGTCCCCGACCTCGTCCTTTAAACTGAAAGAAATTATTCAAAA
>DCGA01000021.1:0-3765 GCA_002314465.1 bacterium UBA1790
CTACAATCAGCAGCTGGTTCTTCTACAGCGAGGGATGGCGCGAGGTGTGCTCTCCCGAGGTCGTCGCAGCGTTTACCGGACAGAGCGAACTCACTGTGACACAGTTTTTCACAGCCCCCAAGGTTGTAATGTATGTATGCAACGGTTGGTTGGGTGCTATCGGCGGCCTTCTGGCTATCTTGGGTGTGATTGCGGCACCCATTACCACCGGCGATACCGCACTGCGCTCGGCTCGACTCATTGTTGCCGAGACACTTCATCTGGATCAGAAGCCCATCCTCAAGCGTTTACTGGTTTCTATCCCCGTATTCACGGCCGCATTACTGATGCTTATATGGCAAATCGACAACCCCGACTCGTTTAGTGTCTTGTGGAAATACTTCGGCTGGGCCAACCAGACTCTGTCGGTATTCACCCTGTGGGCAATCACCGTATATCTTGCGTTAAGGAAGAAATGCTACTGGATTACCCTCATACCAGCGGCTCTCATGACGGGCATATGCACACTGTTTGTCACTATCAGCAAGCAAACCATAGGTCTGCCTCCCATGGTGTGCTACGTAATAAGCGTAGTCGCTATGGTGGCTACCGTAACCGCATTCTTCGTGTGGCACGGCAGGCAACCCAAGGAAAACAAATAAAAACCTTCAGGCATAAAAGCAAGGAGGATGAACCCGTGTGGCTCATCCTCCTTGTTTATTATAATAGCGTAAGTTTTAACGCTGCTTCCAGGTAAAACGACAACGAACACGGTCCACATCATCAACTACAATTGCCAGACGCGATTCCCCTGGGTCACTGTCATTTATGGCAACCTTTGCCGCCGAACCGTAATGAGCTTCCTTGACAAATGCAATTTCCATTCGCGAAATCACGTTATTGTCATACTGCGACAATTCGTATTGGTTCATCATCAATTCAAGATATCGCACCGTATTCACGTGACGGTTAAAGTCACAATCGATATACCCGAAAGTGTAGTCAACGGTACGGGTTGCATCAGCCACGGGGCGCAGGCGCGACTGCGGTTCTATGGGGCACTCGCGAGATGATATATTGCTGCTGATGTAACTGAGCTGCGATATATCGACCAGCGTGCGCTCCGATAGGTCAATGACCATCCAGATGGTACGGGCAAAACCCAATACCTCGCCTGCTGCTGTGCGAATCTCGATATTGCGCTGCGAGTAATGCCGGTTATAGTCCTCAATCCATGTGATGAGTTCATAGCTCTCGCCGGCACGAGGATATCTCTTCATCTCGGTTGTCACACGCGACAGGACCCATGTCTGGTTACTCTTGATGAGGTGCTCAAATCCCACACCCCACGAGTTGGCATGAAATGTTGCAATCTCGATGATGCGCGACACCAGCAAGGGCAGCGGCATCTCGCCCTGCGGATTGCACTCGCCTGCACTCAGGTAATAGGTATTGCTGAATTCCTTAAGCATTATTTCTTGATTTTTAGTTGTTTCTTCATCTCGGCGGTGCTGCTGTGGCGGCTACCGTTGAGGTCATAAAGGTATTGGTTGACGCTTGAAGGAGTTATCTTGCGAGCGTTGTTGAAGTTCTTGGGAGCAGTGATGCGTGTAAACACCACGCGCTGAATTGCCGATTTGTGACAATGACCTATGCTGTAGCCAAGGGTTTCGGGATTCTTGCCCGGCCCGTTGCTGCTCCAGTAAGAGATGGTATCGCCCTCACAACCCATGAATATAACGCTGTGGCCGGCTTCCTGGTCGGCGGTCTTGTCGTCGTTACAGCCTATGATTGCTCCGCAGTCCTTGCCGCGGCTTTCGTTACGGTTCCAGAATATCTTCATCAGGTCGCCGGGACGCGCACGCTGCCACACCTCATGCGAGTTCCACTCCTCATCGGTGAGATAGCGCTCGTCGGGCGTTTCCTTGTTGCGCTCGCTTTTAGCACCGCGAAAGGCGGTGAAACTGAATCCCGCGTTAAGTTCGGCAACGAGAACACCCAGTCCGGGGCCATTGGCATTGGCACGTCCCCAGAAACCCACACCGTCGTTCTGGCCTATGCCATCGGGATTGAGGGCGTCCTTGATGCCCACATAGGGCTTCATATTCACCCATGCCTCGCGCTTGATGACTCCGCGTTTGTCCCACAACAGCAAAGCCTTGATGAGTACCGCATAGGTGGCACTCGAACAAAACGAGGGTTGTGCCTGCACGGGGTCAAACACGGGGCGACTGTCGTTCACGCCCATCTGGAAAGCATCGTGGAGTCCTTGTGTCGTAGTCTTGGCAAACGTAGCATTGGGACGGCCGCCGGTATAATAGCCACCGCGCTCGGGGAAACTGCTTACAGCCTCGAGCATACAACTTTGCCACTCGGCGTTATACTTGTCGTGAGCCGACAAATTTACAATGCTACACAGCGTCAATAAGGTGATAAATATCTTTTTCATTGTTCCTTTATTTTCTTCTTAAGCAATGTTGCAAATTCTCCGGGTTTGAGGTTCCAGCGCGGAGAAATAAGCATTGACGGAGGCGATTGCGACACAAATCTCTCTACCGCCATGTGTTGCGGAATAAGCGTCAGCAAACGCGCACACAGCGAGGCATATTGCTCGGCAGTCCACTGCGCGAGGGCAACCTCCCCTCTCTCCCATTGTTCGGCAAGCCTTGTGCCGCTCAACACCTGCATCTGGTGAAACTTGACAAGTGACACAGGAAGCGAGGCTATCTCTCTCACAGTTTGTTCCATCATTGCCTCGTCCTCTCCGGGCAAACCAAGGATAAGGTGCACACCCACCGTGATACCCCTGCCGGCAAGTTTCTCAATAGCCATGCGGGCTATAGCCCAGTCGTGACAGCGATTAATTGCGTTGAGAGTGCTGTCGTGGACAGTTTCTACCCCTATCTCAACGACAAGCGTGGTGCGTAAGGATAGTTCGGCAAGATAGTCCACGACGTCATCACCGAGACAATCGGGCCGGGTTGCCACAACAAGTCCGACCACCCCGTCAACAGCCAACGCCTCCTCATATAAGGCTCGTAGCCTTGAAACGGGCGCATGGGTATTGCTGTAGGCCTGGAAATAGGCCAGATAGTCCATATCGGGGTATTTACGTGCATAGAAAGCCTTGCCTCGTTCGAGTTGCTCGGTAACCGACAGGCTCGCATCGCAATATGACGGGTTAAACGCAGCATTGGTGCAAAAGGTACATCCTCCACGCCCTACGGTCCCGTCACGGTTAGGGCAAGTGAAACCGGCGTTCACCGCCAGTTTCTGAACCTTACGTTCAAACCTTTCGGCAAGAAAAGCTGCGTAGTCCTTGTACATCACTCAGATGCGTGAAACACGCGCAAGCAACATGTTATCGAGGATTACAAGGGCAGCCATAGCCTCAACGATGGGCACGGCACGGGGCACAACGCACGGGTCGTGGCGGCCGTGTGGATGCAATGTCACCTCATTGCCGTTGCGGTCGATTGTGTTGATATCGCGCATGAGCGTAGCAACGGGTTTGAAAGCGACCTTAAATGTAATGGGTGCACCGTTGGAGATGCCGCCTTGTATTCCACCCGAGTGGTTGCTCATTGTGGTCACCTTACCGTCTTTACATGCAAACGAATCCATCACCTCGCTACCGCGTGCCGAAGCGAATGCAAATCCATCGCCATATTCAAAGCCCTTTGCGGCATTGATGCCCAGCATAGCTGCACCAAGCGCAGCATGGAGTTTGCCGAAGACGGGTTCGCCCACCCCTGCAGGAACGCCAGTGATAACGCAAGAAACAGC
>DCGA01000021.1:3783-6952 GCA_002314465.1 bacterium UBA1790
AAGGAGTCACCTTGTGCGCGTGCTTCAAGCACCTCGGCTTCCATCTTAGCAGCAGCATCGGCTTCAGGACAACGCACAGCGTTGTTGTCGACTTGCGACAAATCTATAGCGTTTTCGTGGTTCATGGCGATATTCCCTATCTGCGAAGTAAAAGCGCATACATTAATAATCATGCACCTAAGCACCTGCATAGCAATAGCTCCACCCACTACACGGGCAGCGGTTTCGCGAGCCGACGAACGGCCTCCGCCTCGATAATCGCGCAAGCCATATTTTGCGTCATAGGTATAATCGGCATGCGACGGACGGTAACAGTCCTTAATCTCGCTATAGTCGGCCGAACGATGATCCTTGTTTCGGATAATAAAGCCAATGGGAGTGCCCAGTGTCACGCCCTCAAAGATTCCGGAAAGAATCTCAACACGGTCGTCCTCGTTGCGCGACGTCGCCATTGCGCTTTGTCCCGGACGGCGACGGTCAACGAAGCGCTGCACCTCGTCGAGGTCGATTGTAACACCGGCAGGAATGCCGTCAATAACACCGCCTATTGCAGGACCATGCGACTCACCAAAGGTGGTCAATGTCAATATGTTGCCTATTGTATTACGCATAATCGTGAGTTTATTCGTTTGAAACAGTAATGTCGGCCACTTCGGCGCCCACATATTCCACAAGTTGCATGGGCGAAACCTTGAGCTGAAGGCCGCGCTGCCCAGCGCTCACATAGATATACTCAAAGTCGCTGCATGTAGTGTGGAAATAGGTGGGGAAAGGCTTTTTCATACCCACGGGAGAGCATCCGCCGCGTATGTAGCCGGTGGTTGCAAGCAAATCCTTCATCGCGATAAGGTCTACCTTCTTGTTGCCCGACACCTTTGCGGCCTTCTTGAGGTCCACTTCGTCACAACCGGGAACGACGCACACGAAGTGTCCTGTGCGCTCACCGTGAAGCACAAGGGTCTTGAACACACAGCGAATGTCTTCGCCCAGTTGCTCAGCCACATGGCCCGCGGCAAGGTCGTTCTCGTCGACCTCATACGGGATGAGTACATAGGGAACTTTCGCTCTGTCGAGCAAACGAGCCGCATTGGTTTTGGTAATCTTTTTCATTTCTGTTGTTTCTTTATTGCAAATTTACGCAAAATTTGCTTACCTTTGCAAGAAATTATACCAAAAATGAAAAAGTTTTTTTTAAGTATTGCCTTGGTGTTTGCACTGTCAAATCTTGCCCAGGCACAAAGCACATTCTTCGGCATTGACCCCGAAAAGTTCGTTATGCTCGTAAAACAGGTGCAGAAGATGCCCCGCGATAACGCCATGCTCATCGTCAACCAGACCATGAAGGTGATGGCAGAAAGCCCCAAGGGTTACCGCAAGGCACTCGAACTCACTTTGCCCCGTCTGGGCGAGCCAACAGACTCACTCCACAACGAAGACCTCTACATAGCAGTCCTGAAGCACGCCACCACTTCATCGGTACTCAGCAGCAGCGAGAAGGCTCGTCCGCAAGCATTGCTTGAGAGCGCCCTCAAGAACAGCCAGGGTACTGCAGCAGCCGACATAGATTACGTTACACCTGACGGCAAACAAGGGAATTTGCTGAATAATGACAACAAATTCACTATCGTTTATTTCAACGATCCCGACTGTGACGCATGCGCCAAGGTCAAGGAGAATCTCGACGCCTCGGCCGCAGTAAAGCAGGCTGTGGAAACCGGCCTCATGCGCGTTGTTGCCATCAACCCCATGAGCAATGAAAAGCTCTGGAAGAAGACCAAAATGCCCGAGTGGATTGTCAACGGATTCAACAAGTCGCAGAGCGTGAACGAAGGCGGTAGTTATGACCTCCCCACCCTGCCGGTATTCTTCGTGCTGGGTCGCGACAACACTGTTATTGTCAAGAACGAGGCAAGCCTCAAGCGCATCGAGAAGGTAGTTGCAACACTCATGGCAAATGCCGATAAAGACTCGAAGACTCTCGTAGGCATGATGTTCAACAAGTAATTGTTACCCAATACACATACAAGGCCCGATGCATAGCGCATCGGGCCTTATTTTATATATTGATTTGTCACTTAGGGGCAATACTTTATAAGCAAATAATCGGTCGAACCAGGGATTACAGTAAAGGCGTCGGCAGCACGCAAACCGAGCAACCACACAATCTTGCCGTCGGCTTCCAAAATCCACACTGCCTTGCGAGCCTCGGGCGACAGATGGGCATCGGTGAATATATCGCTCAACAGCTTTGAACCCTTTAATCCGAACGGACGCATACGGTCACCGTCGCGCCAATGACGAAGCACGACTTTGCGGCACGAAAGCAGTCCACGAGAGAATGCAACCACGTCTTTGCCATTGCACATTGCGGGCGAAAAAGGAATGCCATTAGAGTCCAAAGTCTGCAGTTTTACTTTAAGTGAGTCGAGCGATGAAAAATCAACGAAATGCTCGCTATTCTTGCTATCGTTTCTATTCTCAATTACAATATATTGCTTTGTAATACTTAAAGTATGTGTTAAAGTGTAAAAATGCTGTCCGTTTTGAGCATTTTGCGAGATAATTTCGGCTATGCTTTGGCACAAATCAAAGCTCACGTTAAAGTCCTTCACAAGGTCGAACAGCAGTAACGCCAAACGCTCGGTTTTCACCGACAGCAAGCCCTCGATAGAGATACGGAATATGCCATTTACCTCCGACGTGATGCGTTGTTTCAGGTCACCCATCAAGTCTTGGAATAAGTCGGCATAATCGCGAACGTGCCCAACCGTCGCCGACAATGTGGCTCTGGCACCCGAGAACTCCTGCTCAACAACCGGAACCACAACGTTGCGTATTATGTTTCGCTTATAATCGTTCTCAAGATTTGTGCTATCAACCACAAATGTCTGTCCTAACGCAGCAAGATATTGCTCCACCTCGGCACGCGTCACCCCAAGCATGGGGCGGATGATGTTTCCGTTGCGAGGTTTCATTCCCGCCAACCCGGCAATGCCGCTGCCACGAAGGGAATTAAGGAAAAATGTCTCGATGTTATCGTCGGCATGATGAGCCACAGCAATAGCCTGGCAACCGAGTTCGGCAGCAACGGCAGCAAACCACTCGTAACGCAATTCACGGCAGGCCATCTCTACCGAAACCTTATGCTCGGCTTGGTAAGCTGGAACGT
>DCGA01000021.1:7072-7761 GCA_002314465.1 bacterium UBA1790
AGCCCAGCTCCATGAGCACACGCAGCAAAGCCACCGAGTCGGCACCGCCGCTCAGTGTCACCAGCACCGGTGCTCCAATGTTATCGAGGAGACCGTAGGCCGCAATGTATTCACCTATACGTTCTACAAATTGCATCACATTCGTGAGTTGATTGTGTAATCTTGTGCAAAATTATCAAATGTTGCGATAAATACCAAAAATAAAGTAGCACAAACGCCACTATAATTAAATAATAGCCCAAATGCACTTGCACTTTGCCACTTTTTTTGTAACTTTGCATTGATAAACTGCGGTGCTGTGCACAATGCACCGGTAAACACGAAATATAGACTATGTTATCAGAAAAAATAGAGCAACTCAAAGCGCAAATCAGCGCCCTGACAGCCGAAAACGAAGAGGCTCTCGAGGCATTGCGCATCAAGTATCTGAGCAAGAAAGGCGAAATCACTGCACTGTTCAATGACTTCCGCACTGTTCCCGTAGAGCAGAAGAAGGAACTCGGTGTTAAGCTCAATGAGCTCAAGACCCTTGCAACAGAGAAGATCAACGGCCTGAAGGAAACCTTCAAGGCACAGGAGAAGGAGAAGAACAAAATCGATATCACCCGTCCCGCATTCCCTGCTGAACTTGGTACACGCCACCCCATCTCGGTAGTGCGCAAGCAGATTATCGACATCTTCTCACGCCT
>DCGA01000021.1:7874-8049 GCA_002314465.1 bacterium UBA1790
ATGCAGGACACATTCTTCATCGAGTATAACAAGGACGACGTTACACGCAACATCGTGCTGCGCAGCCACACCAGTTCGGTACAGGTGCGCACCATGGAGCGCAAGCAGCCGCCCATCCGCATTATCTGCCCCGGCCGTGTTTACCGCAATGAGGCCATCACAGCACGTGCTCACT
>DCGA01000037.1:0-5755 GCA_002314465.1 bacterium UBA1790
TTAATGGGTTAATGGGTTAAAAGGTTAATAGGCTTGGACAAGATGTTATTGACCGGCAGCATGGCAGCGGGTAGCGTACGATATTACGCAGCCTGCATCAAGGCAGGCACCGTGGCCGTCGACACCGACGAGGTGCATCTGCCGCTGCGCCACAGCCATCATCGCTATGCCATTGCGGGACCCAACGGCGTGCAGCAGCTCACCGTGCCGCTCGTGGGCGAGACCAATGCGATGAATGTCCCCATGCGCGATGTGCGCATCAGCGAGCACGCTGCGTGGCGACGACTGCACTGGGGCGCTTTGTTCTCGGCTTACGGACGTTCTCCCTACTTCGACTATGTGGCTGCCGACCTCGAACCCATTATCATGGGCAACCAGCAATGGCTGCTCGACTACAACGAGCAACTGCAGCACGTCATTGTCGACTTCATGGATCTTCCGGTACAGTTTGTGCGCGCCTGCGACATAGACACCTCCACGGCAACCGATATGCGTCGTGCATTAGGCGGGAAAAAACGCGACACACTGCCCATCGACGATGTGCAGTACTACCAGGTGTGGCAAGAGCGCTACGGCTTTGCTCCGGGACTCAGCATCCTCGACCTGATGATGAATATGGGCCGCGAGGGAATAATCACGCTGCTAAAAATGACCGAAAACAACCAACTGCTATAATGGAAAGAAAAGACTTTGAGATAATGGCCCCCGTGGGCTCGTGGGAATCGCTCACCGCCGCTTGGCAAGGGGGTGCCGATGCCATCTACTTCGGTATCGAGGGCCTCAACATGCGCTCGCGCTCGAGCGTCAACTTCAGCATCGACGACCTGCACACTATTGCGCAGTGGTGCCATGAGCATGGCATGAAGAGCTATCTCACCGTCAACACCATCATCTACGACGGCGATGTGGAGTACATGCACCGCATCATCAATGCCGCCAAGGAAGCCGGGGTGAGCGCAATCATTGCAAGCGACATGGCTGCCATCATCTACGCCCGCAGCATCGGCGTGGAGGTGCACATCTCTACTCAGGTCAATGTGAGCAACAGCGAGGCTGTGAAGTTCTATGCCGGCATGGCCGATGTCGTGGTACTCGCTCGCGAACTCAACATGGACCAGGTGAAAGGCATACACGAGACCATCGTCAACGAGAACATTTGCGGCCCTCACGGAGCACCCGTGCGCATCGAGATGTTCTGCCACGGCGCTCTCTGCATGGCGGTGTCGGGTAAGTGCTACCTCAGCCTGCACGAGAGCGGCTACAGCGCTAATCGTGGCGCTTGCCGACAGATATGCCGCCGCTCCTACACCGTTACCGACCGCGAGACCGGTTACCAACTCGACATCGACAACAAATACATAATGTCGCCCAAGGACCTCAAGACCATCCATTTCCTCAACAAGATGGTCGACGCAGGCGTGCGTGTGTTCAAGATTGAAGGACGCGCCCGCGGACCCGAGTATGTGCGCACCGTCGTCAGTTGCTACCACGAGGCCCTCAACAGCCTCATCGACGGCACCTACAGCGAAGAACTCGTCGCACAGTGGGACGAGCGACTCAAGATGGTGTTCAACCGTGGTTTCTGGGACGGATATTACCAGGGCCAGCGCCTGGGCGAGTGGACCATGAAGTACGGCTCGTCGGCAACACGCGTCAAGGTATATGCCGCCAAGGGAATCCGTTATTTCTCCAAGCTTGGTGTGGCCGAGTTCCTGGTCGAGGCCGGCGAGGTAAACGTGGGCGACGAGATTGTTATCACAGGTCCCACAACCGGTGCGGTAATGACTACGGTCGAGGAAATACGCGTTGACCTCAAACCCGTCCCCAAGGCCGTTAAGGGCGAGCATTTCTCTATTAAGACCGATGCCAAGATTCGCCCCAGCGATAAACTCTTCATCTGGAAAACCACCACTCCCGAAGTGTAATAACCGGGGATGACATAAGAAACAAGCAGCCCGCGTGCACTACGACACGCGGGCTGCTTTTATGTTCTGCGCCGTTAAGGGCGTCATTAATTACCCATGATGATGTTTACCACAGTGTTGATGTCTACAACATCGACTACACCGTCGCCGTTCACATCGGCACGACCGCCATATTGTGATGCAGGAGTCTCTCCCAGCAAGACGCCTATCAGGCGGTTGATGTCGGTCACATCGACTATGCCGTCACCGTTCAGGTCGCCTGTAACGTCGGGGATAGTAGTCTCAAGGTCTACCTCAAGCACAATTGACTTGAGCATTGTGCCGGGGGTCAGTTCAAAGTTCTTGGTTTTGTAATTTATGGTACGGGTGGTTCCACTCGTATAGGTATATGTTGCTTTCCATCCGTGGGTGGGTGTAGTGACAGTCAAGGGACGACCCGCATAGTACTTGCCTATGAACTCACTTTGGGTGAGGGGTATGTTCTGCATCGACACAGGCTCGCCGTTGGTCACAATGTTCAAGTCTATGGTATTGCCCAGGTCAAAGTAGTTCTTGATAAGGTGGTCGCGTATGTAGTCGGCGCGCGCTTCACTCCACGAGATGAGATTGTCCACATTCCACAGCCAACCGTTGTAATTCTGGGGCCAACCGTATGCCTCGAGGTGAGATTTGTACTCATATTCATAGGCAAGTTCATCGCGCAGTTTCTCTATGTGCTCTCGCACAAGTTCCTTGCGCAAGAAATCACCCAGATACACGGTAAAGTTATCGATTATCAGGTCGCGGAACTCAGGGAATCCCCACAGCACCTGGAACACCTTCACACGCTCAGGCACATTGCCCTCGCCGCTATCGCTTTCATGACCGTTGGCACGCAGCAGGTGGTTGAAAAATGTGCTGTTGGTTCCGTTGCTGGCATAGAAATCAAGGTCCTTGATTACCATGCGCCACTTGCCGCCTTCGGCACGGGGGCGCCACATCACCATGTTGTTGCCGGGCCAGTCGGTGTTGGTGACAAACGCGTCGACAATCACCGTCTTGGCAAAGTTGTCAAAGTCTACTGCCGCATTCATCTGCTCGTAGGTGGGATTGCTGTTATACAGTTCTACAAATTCGTTGAAACTGTCCATCGTGCCCTCCTTCACCTCGGTGTAATTCTCCACCATGTCGATGTCTTCAAGGCCGTCATAGTTGGCCTCGATGTTATCTTCGTTGCTGCGCTCTCGCAGGTCGTATATGCCTTTATACTCGCCGTTTACATAGGCTATTACCTCGGTATTCTCCATATAGTCGAGGTTGCTCACTTTGCGGCCGAACAGTGTCTGGCCCGCCTGGTCGGCGATGCGGTTACCGCCAAAACAGTTTCCGCCGTTGCGCAGCACGAATGACTTCACCCGCGTTACCTCGGGCTTGCCCTCCCAGAAGGGGAAATCAAAACGCTTGTTGCCAAATCGCTTCTGCGTGTACACCGCAAGCGACTTCTGGGCATTAACGCGTGTGTAAGCGCCATGGACACGGCACTCGCCCATCTGGTTGATTTCGGCGCTCATGTCGGGCTGGGCAAAATACTCGATGTTGATTGGGCGGCGCCAGTCGTTCTGGTAGTTGTATCCAGCCAGGATTCCTATTGTTCCGTCGTTGAAATACTTATCATCGGTATTTATCGAGATGACGGGGAGTTGCAACTTGCGCGGATGGAATATGTAGGAATGTGTGGTGGCAAAGGGGGATGCCGCATCGGCCGAAATGAGATTTGCGCGCACCACTGTAGTGCCGGTTATGCGCAGTGTTTTTGTATCGGCGGTGCTGCTCGATTCTGTTGTGGGTTCGCTTCCGTCGGTAGTGTAGTACAGGCGTGTGTCGGCAGGCATGGTTACTCCTGCGGGTATCGACAATGTAAGGTTGAACGATGCCCCGCCATCAGCCTGGACAAATCCCTCTCGGCTGAATTCCGGGCTTGGTAGCGTTTGTGTGATGGTCTCGCTCACATTGGCCTGGCCGGGTGTGGGTTGCTTCATGAATCCCCACACGTCGCCATGCTCGTCAACACGTCCGTAAGACACGTTTGGGCCCAGGGTTTTCTTGTATGTAACCTTGTCAACAATCTCACCCGAGGGGTTGAAGAGATAGAGAGTGCCCTTGCCGCTGTCGAGGCGCATGTCCACATGGTAGCCAGAGGGGCCTGTCTTATCGCAATATATCACAAAGTATTGTCCGGCACGGGCAATGGCACCACCGCTAATGCGAGATGCCGATTCAAAGTCCTCGGTCTCGCCCAGACGGTAGCCCACCAGTCGAAAGTTGGTAGTTCCCGTATTGCAAACCTCAACCCAAGAGTCGGGGAATTCGTTGTCGACAAAAAAAGACGTGATATTAGACTGCATGATTTCGTTAATCTGCAGTTCGGCGGCCGCACTCAGTGAGCAGACTGCCATTATAAGTATGCAATATTTTCTAATAAAACTCATGTAACGATGGTTTTCGCATTACAAAGGTAATATAAATATATTACAAACACTCAAATTGGATAAAAAGTGCTATTTTTTGCCACAATTACAATAAATAACCGCGCGTTTTGCTACCCTGTTCAGCATGAATTTGCACCAAGTGTTGCAGTGCTGCGTATTTACCGCGTTTTTTGTGTGGCTGACTATAATGGTTGCAGTGCAAAAAATGTTTGGAAGTAAGCAATTTATGTAGTAATTTTGCGTTATTAAGTTAATGGATTTTGTGCCGTGGTGAGCGTGGCTTGCTGGGGTGCAAGTTATCGTATTAATTAAACAACTGATAATAAAACACTTATATATCATGGTTAAAAAGTTAATCTTGTTCGTCGCTATGTTGCTGCCCTTGATGGCGGTGGCTCAGAATGTTACCGACTCATGGCGTATACATCCTTTCTTTGTAGGAACTAAGCTGCAAAACGTGATTGATACCGGCGACCAGGTTTATTACCTCACCGGCAACAACCTGTATTGCTACGACAAGACAACACAGGAAAACGAGTCGCTCAACTCGAGCAACTACCTTAACGATGTCACTCCCACCGGCATTTACTATGATAATGCCCGCAAGAACCTCTTTGTTGCCTATGACAACGGAAACATCGATGTTATACAAGACGGCGGCAAGGTGCTTAACATGAGCGAAATCAAGATTTCTAAGGTTACAGGAACTAAGGGCATACAGCACATAACCTTTGATGACCGCTATGCCTATGTGGCAACCGACTTCGGCTATGTTGTAATCGACGAGAGCAAGTTTATCGTGAAAGAATCGCGCATCTACGGCACAGCCCTTTCGAGCGTGGCTCACGTGGGAGCATGGATGGTTATCTTTGCCAACGGACAGGTATTCGTGGGGAGCGACAAGGCCTACAATGAGAGCATCTCGCAATACAAGCCCATAGACATTTGGCGTACCAACGCTCGTTTTACACCCATCGACGGTAGCCATTTCCTGTTAGCATCCAACAACGGACTTGACTTGTGTACAATCGCGGCCGACGGCAACGTTACTTTCACTAAGCAAGTGACCGAAAATACCTCGCAAGTGGTTAAGACTAAGAACGGATACATTGCAAGTTGCCCCAACTCTGAGTTCTACGTAACCCTGGACGCTGAGGGCGGTAACCCCGAACGCCACGAGGTTCTGAAGGGCGAACTCGTTGCCGCGGCAACAAGCGGCGACGGCACTGCATGGGGTCTTAACGAGAATGGTCTGCACAAGGTGGGCGACGAGGTGAACTACTTCAAGCCTAACGCAATCGGAATCACTACCAACGCTTTCTGGACTACATTCAATGCGGCCGAGAACAAGTTGTACCTGGC
>DCGA01000037.1:5785-8871 GCA_002314465.1 bacterium UBA1790
CCAACAAGGGCGCCAAGACCGAAATCTGGACCTACGACGGAAATACTTGGGCCGACGAAACTCCCGACAACGTTCCTTTGTACAATAATGGTGCCGACGGATACCAGGGCAACTACAACCTCGTTTTCGTCCCCGGCACAACCAATGAATATCTGTTCAGCACTCGCTCGGCTGGTATTTGCCATGTCAAGGACGGCAAGATTGTCAACGTGTATTACTTCGACAACATGCCACGCGACAACAAGTACAAGGCCTCTATCGAGTTCGACAGCAAGGGCAACCTCTTTGCCGTGCAGTCTTACCAGACTAAGGAACACCCGGTGATGATTCTTCCCAAGGAGAAACTGGCCAACCCGGCACAGGTAACCACCGAATCGTGGATAACTCCCGCCGTGGCTGGACTGGAGATTGAGGCGTTCAAGCGCTCTTCGTTTGTGATTGCCAAGAAGAGCGACGTGAAAGTTTACTCTTCGGGTAAGGACAAAGCTCCCATCGTTGTGTGGGACGACAACGGCAATATCAAGAACCTTGCTCCCAAGGTGAAATCGTTCTCTAAACTTACCGACCAAGACGGCGGTGACTTTGAATGGGTTCACGCACGTTGCATGGCAAGCGACCTCGATGGAACAATTTGGCTGGGTACCAACATCGGTCTCATCACGTTTAATCCCACCGAGGCTTTCGGCTCTTCTTTCCACGGCAAGCGCATCAAGGTTCCGCGCAACGACGGCACCGACCTCGCCGACTATCTGCTCGACGGTATCCAGATTAACTGCATCACCGTTGACGGTGGCGGACGCAAGTGGATAGGCACCGACAGCGAGGGTCTCTTCCTCGTGAGCGCCGACGGTACTTCTGTGCTCAAGTCGTTCAACACCAGCAACAGCCCCATCGTGAGCGACTGCATCTACAGCGTATGCTGCAATACCACCAACAACTCGGTATATGTGGTTACAAGCCGTGGCGTGATGGAGTACTTCACCGACGTGGTTCCTCCCAGTGAGGACTATAGCACAGTCCATGTTTACCCCAACCCCGTACGACCCGAGAACGGCAGCCTCGTGACTATCGCAGGCCTCATGGAGAACTCGCTCGTTAAGATTGCCGACAGCGCCGGCAATGTCATCAAGCAGTTCAAGAGCGAGGGTGGTATCTGCACCTGGGATTGCTGCAACGACGCCGGCGACCGCATCTCTACCGGTGTTTATTATGTGATTGCTTCGCAAAACGAGGGCGGCAATGGCTCGAGCGTTGTGAGCAAGTTTGTTGTGATTAAATAATGTATACTATATATCATGGTTAAAAAACTATTTCTGTTAGCGGCACTCTTGTTGCCATCAATAGCCCTGGCACAATATGGCAGCGGCAGTTGGAAGGTTCACCCCTTCTTTGTCTCGGCCAAGGTGCAAAACATCGTTGACACACACAGCAAGGTGTATTACCTCGTGAGCGGAAACCTGTATTGCTACGACAAGGCCACAGGAGCCAACGAGTCGTTCAACAGCTCCAACAAACTGAGCGATGTCACCATCACTGGCATGTATTATAACGACACCAAGGACTATGTGCTGCTCACCTACGACAACTCTAACATCGACATCGTTTTGAGCGACGGACGCGTAGTCAATATGCCCGAAATCAAGGATGCTGTGGTGCCGCAGTCTAAGGTTATCAACCATGTTACTTTCGATAACGGACACGCCTACGTTGCTACCGCCTATGGTTTCGGCGTGATCGATGACTCTAAGTTCGCTTTCACCGAGAACCACTTCTATGGCGTGTCGTTCTCTTCGGTGGCTCATGTGGGCGAAAAACTCGTTGTGGGTTATGGACCTAATGTGCGCGCTTGCAACTTCACGGCTAAGCGCGAGAAGTACACCTCATTCCCCACTGTGGGCTTGAACCGCACTACCCCAGCCTACATGCCCATCGACGACACACACTTCTTCTGCAACTCTACCGACTCGCTCGAGGTTGTCACTGTTGTGGGTAACGCCTACGAGCACGTGACCATCGCGCCTAATCGCGCAACTTCTATCCAACGCACTCCCACTGGTTTCGTTGCCAACTTCCCCTCGGCAGGATACTATATCACAACCGATGCCGATGGAGGCAACGTCACAAAGACTACCATCAAGGGCGAGATGCTCAGCTGCAGCCCCAATAGCGACGGCACAATGTGGGCAATGGGACCCAACGGACTCCACAAACTGGGTGAAAGCGGCACTGCCGTGAAGCCCGATGGCATTGGTATCTCTACTACTGCGTTCTGGGCAACCTATAACCCCGGAGAGAACAAATTCTATCTGGCAAGTACCACCGACAACTTCATGCTCTCAAGTGCCAACAAGGGCGCCAAGACCGAAATTTGGGCCTACGACGGCGAACAGTGGGAAGATGTCACTCCTCCCAATGTACCTCTGTGGAACAGTGGACAAGACACTTACCAGGGCAACTACTGGCTCAACTTCGTGCCGGGAACCAAGAATCAGTATGTATGTGCAACACGTGCGGCCGGCGTCATGAACGTTGTCGACGGAAACGTTGCCGCTAAATACCACTACGCAAGCGACACCAACTGCAACATACCTCTTCGAGACAAATACAAATCGGCTACCGCCATCGACTCGGCAGGCAACCTGTGGCTTGTACAGTCTTACAAGAACCTCGCCAAACTCGTGGCTGTTCTCCCCAAGGAGAAACTCCTGAACACCGCCGAGGAGGTCGTAACTGCCGACTGGATCACTCCCACCGTCTCGGGCGTCTATGCCGGTTCGTTCAAGTGCTCGTCGTTTGCGATTTCTAAGAAAACCGATATCAAGGTGTTCAGCTCGGGTGGTTTCCAAAAGGCTATCGTGCTGTGGGACAACGAGGGTAACATCAACAACCTCACCCCCAAGACCAAGTCGTTTACCCAACTCAAGGGCCACGAGGGCGATGCCATCTCGTGGGACTATGTAATGTGCCTGTTTGCTGCAAGCAACGGCGACATTTGGGTGGGTACCAACGCGGGTGTGTTCTCTATGAACCCCAAGGAGGCTTTCACAGCCGAAGACTACACAGTAAACCACATCAGGTCTATTGCC
>DCGA01000037.1:8880-10144 GCA_002314465.1 bacterium UBA1790
ATTGCCGAGGACGGCAGTGAGGATTACCTTGCAGGTGGTGCTCAGGTCAACTGCATCGCCGAGGATAAGTTCGGACGCAAGTTTGTGGGCACTCACAACGACGGCCTTTACATCGTCAGCGAGGACGGCTCGCAGGTTATCAAGCACTTTACTACCGAGAACAGCGTGCTGCAAGCCAACTGCATCTACAACATCGCATATAACGACGCAACCAACTCAATCCTCATCGTGACCATGAACGGTGTGTGCGAGTATGTGCTCGATGTAACTCCCAGCGCCGAGGACTACAGCAACGTGAGCGTATTCCCCAACCCCGTGCGACCCGATTTCACCGGATACGTGACCATCAGCCAACTCATGGACAAGTCTAACGTTCAAATCGTCGACGATAACGGAACAGTACTCATGGAAACAGTGAGCGATGGTGGAATATGCCACTGGAACTGCTGCAACTATTATGGCGAGCGCGTGCCCACAGGCACATATACAGTAATGGCATCCCAAGGTGGCGAAATGAAGGCTGTTGCCAAATTCCTTGTCATTAAATAAAACGACAACCACATCAACCGATACAAAGCTTGCGCTGCTCCCCTCCGAGCAGCGCAACTTTTTTCATATCCCGATCACATCGTCTCCACAAAAGATGCATACCATGCTCGTGGTAGATTGAGCAATTTGGTGTCATTTACGTCGAAGACGTTATACTTGAGTAACCCCATGTTGGGAACGCAGCGAACAACGTAGTGGTAGCGGAGGTAGCGACACAAGCAGGAATATACGTCGAAGACATTGCATTTGAGTAACCCCATGTTGGTAGCGCAGCGAACTACATGGGGGGGACAAAAAAAGGCCTTGACATATCAAATGCCAAGACCCCCAATACTAATAATTACTAATACTTGAAAACTATAATTGCCGTATAATGCTTTGCTTTGATGCAGAATGCATCTCCACAAGCAATCTATCACCGTTTCACAACGCCGCGATTGCGAGTGCAAAATAACAAAATATTTTTCTAACAAAAAAATCCTTTTTAAAAAAATTGATTTAAAATTTCCAAAAACGGAGTTTTAAACCATTTTTTAACGCAATATGACCATAAAAACACGCATTTTAACCACAAAATTTTTGGGCTATGCGTTTCACATGTGCTTGCCGGTCAGGATTCCCTTGATGTCGTTGAGCTTGTTGAGCGCCTCCATCGGGGTGAGATTGTTAATGTCGATGGTGAGAATCTCATCGCGTATCTGCGTCAATACGGGAT
>DCGA01000037.1:10163-10345 GCA_002314465.1 bacterium UBA1790
CTGGAATATTGAGAGTTGGTATCCGCTGCGGCTGCTTGCCACATCGCCCAGGTCCTTGGTAACCGACTCGGCTCCCTGCGCGTTCGACTCCAGTTGCTTGAGCACCTGGTTGGCGCGTTCCACGATGTCCGATGGCATACCCGCGAGTTTGGCAACATGGATACCGAAACTGTGCTCGCTGC
>DCGA01000066.1:0-480 GCA_002314465.1 bacterium UBA1790
AAAACTATTATTATGCGCAATGTCACTGTTATGCAATGTCCTTACAGTTGGCGCACAAGACAACAGCAAAGTTGATGAGCTGTTTGAAGATTACAGTAGCAAGGAAGAATCAACTGGTAAGTTTACTCCTTCTAACAAGATTCCTGTACCTGAACACGGACGTGGTCTTGGAGGTACAAGGAACTGTATTATGCTTAGCGGTGCTGCAGGATGGTACCTTTCAGAACTCCATGATGGAAAAACAGGCGAGCGTGGAGTCACATGTCTTGACATGTCTGTTGATTATCAACATGTGTTTGGTAATGGTATGGGATTCGCTGTTACTTTCTCTAAGGCACACGGAGATCATGGTTGTTGCGTAAATAATATATATGGAGGTATTTCATTTGTCTATTCTTATACAAATGATCATAATTGGAATTTCTCTGCTCAAGCTGGTTTCGGTATTGCAACTATTGATTATGGTATGATGGACAAGAC
>DCGA01000066.1:498-692 GCA_002314465.1 bacterium UBA1790
GGAGTTGGAATGCTTATGGCAGTCAATATAAATAAAAAGTTTGGTAAGCATTTCGGTATTGGTGCATATATGCGTCTCAATAATTCACGATTTGTTGATAATACCGGAGATTCTTATTATAAAGATAAGAGCATGGGCTGTGGTTATCTCACCTTTGGTATCGGACCACGCGTTTACTTTTAAGCATACTTTGT
>DCGA01000066.1:819-960 GCA_002314465.1 bacterium UBA1790
TATAGGTTTTTATGGGTTTTTATTCATCCGCCGACTCGGCGACTGAAAAAAAGAACTACTCACGTATGTGGGTAGTTCTTTTTGATTATTTGATATTACTGATTACTTCTTGATAGCATCAAGCTTCTCCTTAACCTCTGC
>DCGA01000066.1:1054-1231 GCA_002314465.1 bacterium UBA1790
TGAGGAATCCGAGGTTGTTCTCGTATGTCTTAATCTCATTTGTGAGAATATCCTTCTGACGGAGAAGACGCTCACGGATACGGCTTGTGTCACCTTCTGCTACCTCGCTCTTGAACTTATTCACACGACGACGTGTAGCATTAGCACTTGCTGCACCATAGAGACGGTCCATCTGTT
>DCGA01000066.1:1292-1452 GCA_002314465.1 bacterium UBA1790
GTACGTGACCAATCTTGTTCCACTCGTCCTGAGCAGCACGAAGCTTCTCACGGAGTTCGTTCTCAAGGTCACCTGGTTCGATGGCTGCGAGCTGGTCGATGATAGACTGCTTCTTAGCCTTGTTCTCTTCCTGCTCCTGACGCTGACCTGATGTAGCCTC
>DCGA01000066.1:1552-19850 GCA_002314465.1 bacterium UBA1790
ACCGATTTCCTTCCACTGCTTCTGAAGAGCAACGAGAGCATCAGTTGTCTCCTTCCATTCCTTGCTATCCTTAAGAGCTTCTGCCTTCTCTACAAGGGCGAGCTTCTTCTGGTAGTTGTCGTTGAGGCTGTCACGAACACTCTTGAAGTATTCTGACTTGCGAGTGAAGAACACGTCACATGCCTGACGGAAACGGTCGAAAATCTGAACGTTCATCTTCTGTGGAGCAAAACCGATAGTCTTCCACTGTGCCTGAAGCTCGATAATCTTGTCAGAGAGAGTGTTCCAGTCAGCGAAAGTCTTGAGACTCTCAAGGTCGATAGCTTCTACCTGTTCACAGATAGCAGTCTTCTGAGCGAGGTTTTCCTCCTCCTTTGCTTTGCGAGCCTCGAAGAAGTCCTGATGACGCTTGTTGATGATTGTAGATGCAGCCTTGAAACGTGTCCAGATCTCCTCGCGGAGTTCACTTGCTACAGGGCCGATCTCACGAAAATCCTGGTGTAACTGCTGGAGCTTGCGGAAAGCAGAGATGACATCCTCTTCTTCCTGAAGTTTCTCTGCAGCCTCGCAGAGAGCAGTCTTGAGTTCAAGGTTCTTCTTGAAGTCGTATGCACGGAGTTCGTTGTTGAGCTTAAGAGTGTCATAGAACTGCTCTACATACATCTGGTAAGTCTTCCAGAGTTCAGTAGCCTTCTCAGCAGGTACGAGCTTGAGCTCGTTCCACTGCTCCTGAAGAGCCTTGAAATCATTGTATGAACGGTTGATCTCGTCAGCATTGGCGAGCATAGCCTTAATCTTCTCGATGATCTCGAGTTTCTTATTGTAGTTTTCTTCCTTCTGCTTTTCGAGTTCTTCGGCAGCCTTAGCACGCTTCTCCTTGATGAGGTTCATCTTGCTCTTGAATACCGCTTCGCCGTCAAGTGGGGCAGGGACGTACTCTTCAGCATTGCCGCCTTCTTCGATGAAAGCCTTGTAGGCGTCATCTGTCTCCTGCTTCTGGATGCGGTAGAAGTTGCTCTTGAGAGCTTCAAGCTCCTGACGAGTCACTTCTTCATCGCTTTCCAAGATAGCATCAAGACGTGCGAATACTTCTTCCTTGCTCAGCAAAGGAACGAATGTTTTTACTTCTTCTTCCATAGCTGCTGTCTCTACTGCTAGAGTAGTATCAGCTGCGATTGAGTTTTCTGCTGCAGTTTCCAATACTGGTTCTTCTGCAGGGTTCTTAATGTCAGTCATTAGAGATTATTTTTAAGAGTATTATTTATTTGCTGTATTAAAAAAACATGTTAACCACGTATATGTACACTACGGCTGCTGGGAAAGCAAGTATTGTGCTGTCGAAGCGGTCGAGCATACCACCATGTCCAGGAAGTATGTTGCCTGAATCCTTGATGCCTAACTTACGCTTGAGAAGTGACTCTACAAGGTCGCCCCAAGTTCCGAAGACAACTACTATGGCTGCAAGACCTGCCCACCATAAGCCTCCCACGTTTCCAATGGAATCTGTTGGGGCGAAGTAGCTGATGATTTGGCTCACTAAGATGGCAAGAACTCCTCCTCCTATACTTCCTTCCCATGACTTGGCTGGTGAGATGCGAGGGAAGAGCTTGTGCTTGCCAATAAGTGAACCTACACAATATGCTCCTGCATCGCTGCACCATAGGAAGAAAAATACCGACAGGATGATTATTGGATCATATACGATATTTGCTCCAAATTCAGTATTAACAGCATGAAATGCTATGAGGTTCATACTTGCCATTGGCAAAGCAACGTACATGTGGCACATCATGGTCAACGCCCAATTCTGGATACTATTCTCTCTATCGAAATACAGCTCGCTAACCATTAGATATACAATCGTAGCGAGATATGGAATGAAAATCTCATATCCGATAGGATTAATAGTGAATCCATTTACAGCATAGAATAAATATCCGCATGATACGGATGTTATGAACCTGTTAACTTGGAGCCCGAGTTTTTTGTTGACAATAGTACAGAACTCCCAAGCTGTCATTACTGTAATTACTCCGAAGAGTATGGTGAACGAAAGTGGTCCCCAGAATATGCAACCTACAAGCACAACGACAAAGACGATGGCTGTAAGAGTGCGCGTAATGAAATTCTTTTGTTTATCAGTCATGTTATTTATTTGTTTTCATTGTCAGTAGTAGGCTCTTCTGCTTCTGCATTTGTTGTATCTGCATTACCTGCCTTAGCGGCTTCTTCTGCCTTCTTAGCCTTGGCAACGATAGCATCAACAGCCTTCTGACGTATGATTTCTTCGATTTCTGACTTGTGGTCAGTTGTGTCTCCATCAGCAGCCTTGCGCTTCTTCTCCTCTTCGTCATTGAGGGCAAGAATCTCCTCTGTACGTGAAGTGAATGGTCGCTTGCCAAAGATGTTCTCAACGTCTTCTGCGAGGATGACCTCACGTTCAATAAGAATCTGTGCGAGGGCTGCATGACCTTCTGCATGTTCTGTGAGCACCTTCTTTGCACGCTCATACTCTTGTGCGATGAGAAGCTGTACTTCCTCGTCGATGAGTTGGGCAGTCTTCTCAGAGTAAGGCTTAGAGAACTGGTACTCCTGATTGTTATAGAAGCAGAGGTTTGGTAAACGTGTTCCCATACCTGCGTATGCAATCATGCCGTATGCACGCTTAGTCACTGTTTCGAGGTCGTTCATTGCACCTGTAGAGATGTGACCTGTGAAGAGTTCTTCAGCTGCACGTCCACCGAGAGTGGCACAAATCTCGTCAAGCATTTCTTCCTTAGTAGTAATCTGACGTTCCTCTGGCATGTACCATGCTGCTCCGAGAGCCTGGCCACGAGGTACGATAGTAACCTTGACGAGTGGGTTGGCATACTGGAGGAACCATGATATTGTGGCATGACCAGCCTCATGGAGTGCTATAGTGCGCTTCTCATCTGCAGTGAGGAGCTTAGTCTTCTTCTCAAGACCGCCGATGATACGGTCAACAGCATCGAGGAAGCTCTGCTTGTCAACCCACTCCTGTGAGCGGCGAGCAGCTATGAGGGCAGCCTCGTTACATACGTTGGCAATGTCTGCACCTGAGAATCCCGGAGTCTGACGAGCGAGAACGTCAACATCTACTGTCTCGTCAATCTTTACAGGACGGAGGTGAACCATGAATATCTCCTTACGCTCATTGAGGTCTGGGAGATCAACGTGAATCTGACGGTCGAAACGTCCTGCACGGAGAAGGGCCTTGTCGAGGATGTCAGCACGGTTTGTGGCTGCAAGGATGATGATACCGCTGTTAGTACCGAAACCGTCCATCTCTGTAAGGAGCTGGTTGAGGGTACTCTCGCGCTCATCATTACCGCCAGTGCGGACAGACTCGCTGCGGGCACGTCCGATAGCATCAATCTCATCAATGAAGACGATACATGGAGCCTTTGCCTTAGCCTGGGCGAAGAGGTCACGTACACGGCTTGCACCGACACCTACGAACATCTCCACGAACTCAGAACCAGAGAGACTGAAGAATGGTACGCCTGCCTCACCGGCTACTGCCTTTGCAAGGAGAGTCTTACCTGTTCCTGGAGGGCCCACGAGGAGCGCACCCTTTGGAATCTTACCTCCGAGGTCTGTATATTTCTTTGGACTCTTGAGGAACTCTACGATTTCCTGTACTTCCTGCTTTGCTCCAGCCTGACCGGCAACATCCTTGAATGTGACCTTGCCTTCCTTGCCTTCGCCTTCGATAAGCTGAGCCTTTGACTTGCCGACACTGAAGATGCCGCCGCCAAAACCTCCACCACCGCCCATACGACGCATGATGAATACCCAGATACCTACTATTAATAAAAGAGGTGCAAAGTTCCAAAGAAGGTTGTAGAGGAACTCCTGCTCCTTCTCGTAACCTATGTTTCCGTCAAAATGACCTTCTGCCTTCTGGGCATTGAGGTACTCCTCAACAAGCTCGATGGAACCGAACTCCACATGTACGGCACGTGGTGCAGTTCCAGTGTTCTTGTTGCCGAAGACCTTGCGGTCATACTGAGGCTTGACATACATGTTGAGAGTAAGGTCGCTCTTGCTGATGACGATGTCACTGGCATAACCTTTCTCCACGTATGTCTTGAATCTTGTATAGTCTACGTCTTTAGTGACGTTACTGTCCTTTCTGTTGAAGAACATGAAGACGATACCTGCAATGAGAACGACGTACAACCAAGTGAAGTTGAACTTTGGTTGGCGCATCTTGTTCTTCTTGCGGTTCTCTTTCTGCTCTTCCTCCTGTTCGGAGAATTTCTGCATCTCCTCGTTCATCTGTTTTCTTTCCATTTTTAGTCAAGGTCTGGAATTTCTTCTATCTTAGCATCCTCCCAGAGACCTTCGAGGTCGTAGTACTCACGAGCATCTGGTACGAAGATGTGAACGGCAACCTCAGAATAGTCCATTGCTACCCAGAGATTGTTGAGTGTCCCGTCTGTTGCTGTAGGCTTCTGTCCGGCATTCTTGCGGGCAAACTCGCGTACAGAATCAGTGATGGCAGCCACCTGAGTAGGTGAGTTACCTTCGCAAACAATAAGATAGTTTGTCAATGTATCATAAATCTTAGAGAGGTCAACCACTACTATCTTGTGACCTTTCTTTTCCTGAATTCCCTCAATAATTGCGTTTATTAACTGCTTTGTCATTTAATGTCTATATTGTTTTAGTGATATAATGTTTAACGTTTAATGTTTAACGCTTAACGCTTAGCGTACCTCCTTACCCTCTGGTAACTATTCCCTCCCCTCGGGGAGGGCCAGGGAGGGGGCTGTTACTTCCCCTCATATTCCTTCAATCGCTTCTGCTCGATTATCTGGAAGTCCTTAGGGCGAAGTACGAAGTTAGTACCGAGGTACTTGTCGCGTACGATTTCGTTTTCTGCAAGTTCAGGAGGAGTACCCTTGAAGAGGATTCGTCCCTCGAAAAGCAGGTATGCTCGGTCTGTGATACAGAGAGTCTCCTGTACGTTGTGGTCGGTGATGAGAATACCGATATTTCTGTCTTTCAACTTCCACACGATATACTGGATGTCCTCCACCGCGATAGGGTCCACACCGGCAAACGGTTCGTCAAGCATGATGAACCTGGGATTGATGGCAAGGCATCGTGCAATCTCGGTGCGTCGGCGCTCACCACCCGACAGTCGGTTACCCAGATTCTTGCGCACCTTCTCAAGGCGGAACTCCGAGATGAGTTCTTCCAGTTTGTTGCGCTGATACTCGGGTGTGGTGTCGGTCATCTCAAGCACAAGGCGAATGTTGTCTTCCACACTCAGTGTGCGGAACACCGATGCCTCCTGAGGCAGATAGCCTATACCCAGTTGGGCACGCTTGTACACGGGCAGTGTGGTGATGTCCACGTCGTTAAGGAATACCCGTCCGGCATTGGGAGTCACAAGGCCGGTGGTCATATAGAATGTAGTGGTCTTGCCGGCACCATTGGGACCCAGCAGACCTACAATCTCGCCCTGGCGAACGTTTATCGACACATTGTTGGCCACCACGCGCTGGCTGTACTTCTTCACGAGGTTCTCGGTGCTCAGCACCAGAGTTCCCTCGTCGCCACTGCGCGCAAGCATGGCTGCCACTTCCTTGGTGTCGGCCTTGGTAGCGTCAATGATGCCATCGGCAGCGGGTGTTGCCGCCTTTGTCTTGTTCCAGGGGAGGTTTATCTTCATTTTTTCTTTGCGAGTTTACCTTTGATGTAATCGGTAATAAGGTTGATTGCCACCTCGTTGTGACCGCCTTCGGGCACGATGATGTTGGCATGGCGCTTTGCAGGCTCAATGTGCAGCAGGTGCATGGGCTTGAGCACGCGCTGGTAGCGCTCAATTACTGCCTCGGGGGTACGGCCACGCTCAATGCAGTCGCGCGAGATTACGCGAATGAGGCGGTCATCGCCGTCGGCATCAACAAATACCTTGATGTCCATGATATTGCGCAGGCGAGGGTCGCTCAGCACGAGGATACCTTCAATCACTACTACATCGTGCGGTTCCAGATGAATTGTCTCCTCATTGCGAGAGCAGGTGAGGTAACTGTAGGTAGGCATCTCGATGGCACGGCCTTGCTTCAATTCCTTGAGGTGCTTTAACAGGAGGTCCCAGTCAAATGCTGCGGGCTCGTCGAAGTTAATCTTCTGACGGTCTTCTACGGGGACATGGCTTGAATCCTTGTAGTAGTTGTCCTGAGAGATGATTCCTACTTCGCCCTGGGGAAGGCGTTCCATGATTTTGCGCACTACAGTTGTTTTGCCTGAGCCGGTTCCGCCGGCGATACCTATAATAATCATAGCTTTTAAGATAAATGTTTTTTCAACCTACAAAGTTAATTGTTTTTATTATTAAGTGCAAATATATACCCATCGTTTTTTGTCGCACTTGAAAAAAGACCGTGAATTGCCATGGAACAACAAAAATGCATCCCAAATAAAAATGAAAATAAATGCAATTATTGTTTGGATATTATGCAAATTTTGTTTAATTTTGTAAGTCTATTAGGGATTAACGCTTAAAGCATACTTACTTTTTATGGGAAATATCTTGTTTTTTGACACAGAGACTACTGGTGTTCCAAGGGATTACCAGGCTTCCATAACAGATTCTTCCAACTGGCCTCGCCTCGTGCAGTTGGGATGGATTGTCACCGACGACCATGGCAGGGTTCTCAAGAAGGGCAACCACATCATCAAGCCCGAGGGATTCATTATTCCCAGTGGTGCGGCTTCGGTTCACGGTATTACTACCGAGAGGGCGCTTGCCGAGGGTGAGTCGCTGCGTGATGTGCTCGATGAGTTCATGGCCGATCTCGACAATGCCTATATGGTTGTAGGCCACAATGTCAGCTTTGATCAGCACATCGTGGGTGCCGAGCTTTATCGCATGGGCTATGGTACATGCAATCGCATTATCACCATCCAGTCGACTTGCACAATGGAGATTGGTACCGATATCTGCAAGATAGGGCCGTTCCGTTTCGGTAGTTACAAATGGCCCAAGTTGCAGGAGTTGTACCGCACCTTGTTTGGTTTTGAATTTGATGGTGCACACGACGCCATGGCCGACATCACCGCCACTAAGCAATGCTACTTCGAAATGTGCCGACAAGGCATTATATAATATAGGAAATAGAAAATCCAGACTCCCTGAGGTGAGCCTGGATTTTTCTTGTATGGCGCAACTGCCTTGGTCAGTGACCGGGGCAGTTTTTCTTGTGCTTGCTCGAGCAAGAGTCGCAACCGCAGTTGCAACTTTGGCCCTTGTTCCCTTTCCGGAGTTGCATGAGCACCCACACGAGTGCAAGTGCAACGATGAACAATGCGATAATTGTCTGTGTCATAGTCCTTGGATAAATGTTGCGGTTTGATAGAATATGAACGAGATGAGCCATGCCACGACAGTGGTGTAGACTATCTCAAAGAGCATCCACTTGGTACCTGCCTCGCGCTTTATGGCGGTGAGGGCTGCGATACACGGGAAGTACAGGAGCACAAACAGCATGAACGAGTAGGCAACTATGGGGTTGAACACCTTTTGGCCGTTTTCGTCGGTAGCGGTCTGCAGTTTGGTCTTGAGCGTAGCCGAACTCTCGTCGGCACCGCTCTCGCCGGTGTAAAGCACACCCATCGACGATACCACGATTTCCTTGGCTGCGGCACCCGTGAGTAGGCTCACGCCCATCTGCCAGTTCATACCCAGGGGCTTGACTGCCGGTTCGATGGCCTTGCCCATTTTGCCCATAAACGAATTTTCCACTTGTTGCTCTGGAGTCTGTCCGTCGTGGCGCGGGAAGTAGCCCAGCGCCCACACGATGATAGATGCCACAAGGATTACAGTACCCATCTTGCGCAGATACTGCGAGCCCTTGCTCCACATGTGCACTGTGGCATTGCGCGCGGTGGGCATGCGGTAGGGGGGCAGTTCCATAACAAACTGTGTATGGTCGTGCTTGAGAATGGTTTTGCTCAGCAGTATTGCACTCAACGCTGCCATGGCGATGCCGGTGAGATACAGGCTCAGCAGTATCATGCCCTGGTTGGCGGCAAAGAATGCCGATACCATGAGCAGGTAGGCCGGCAGGCGTGCCGAGCACGACATGAACGGAACGGTGAGTATCGTGATGATGCGGTCGCGTCGGTTCTCAAGGGTGCGGGTTGCCATGATGGCGGGTACGCCGCAGCCAAATCCTATGAGGTAGGGGATGAACGACTTGCCGTGCAACCCTATGCGGTGCATGATGCGGTCAACGATAAACGCTGCTCGTGCCATGTAACCGCTGTCTTCAAGCACCGAGATGAAGAAGAACAGGATGAGAATGTTGGGCAGGAACACAAGCACGCCGCCCACACCCGATATAATGCCGTCGACGATGAGGTCGCGCAGTGTGCCTTGGGGCATGACCGACGACACCCATTCGCCCAGCCAGGTCACGCCGCTTTCAATCCACTCTTGCGGATAGGCGCCCACGGTGAATGTGGTTTGGAACACAAGCCACATGAGCATGAACAGCACGGGCAGTCCCAGGTATCGGTTGGTTAGCACCACGTCGAGTGCATAGCCCAGTTTCGACTTGTCGCTTTGCGGGTTGGTGGTGAGTACCTCGGCAAGTGCGCCGCGCACAAATCCGTATTTGAGGTCGCTTATTATGCTCACGATATCATCGTTATATTCTCGCTCTATCTCGGCGCGCATCTCGTCGGCCTTGTCGATTATGGCATGGGCTTCTTCCTCGCTGCGCCCCATGTGCAATGCCCGCTGCGCGTGGCTGTCTTTTTCTATTACCTTGAGCAACGTGTAGCGGCTCATGTCAGGAGCCATTTCCTCAAGTGTGCTCAGGGCTTTCTCGATGGTCGAGCCATAGTTCACGTTCTTGTGCATGCTCTTGTGCTCGCTGTCGTCGATTGCCTTCATGGCTGCCACGAGCACCTTGTCCACGCCCTTTCCTTCGCGTGCCACGATGGGCAGGATGGGCATGCCCAGCAGGCGGCTCAGTGCCTCGATGTCGAGTTTGTCGCCGCGGCGCTCAAACTCGTCCCACATGTTAAGTACCAGCACCATGGGCACGTTCATGTCCATCAACTGGGTGGTAAGGTACAGGTTGCGCTCCAGGTTTCCGGCATCTACCACGTTGAGGATGGCATCGGGGTGCTTGTCGCGTATAAAGGTGCGCACATACATCTCCTCGGGCGAATACTCGGTGAGCGAATATGTGCCGGGCAGGTCCACAAGTTCCACGTTGCGGCCGTCGATATTGAACGAGCCCTCCTTGCTGTCGACGGTCACGCCGCCATAGTTGCCCACCTTCTCCTTGGCTCCGGTCACGATGTTGAACATCGATGTCTTGCCGCAGTTGGGGTTACCTATTAGTGCTACGCGCAGCACATTGTCGGCCAGCGGGTCCATCTCATCGACAAGCGTGTCGGTGGTGCCGTTATAGGCCGCAACCTCGGTGATGGGCTCGTCAAGGCTGCACACCTCCACCTGCGAGGCTTCGCTGTGGCGCAGTGAGATGTGCGACCCTAGTATCTTGTACTCCACGGGGTCGCGCAACGGCGCACTCTTTACCACGGTAACCTCGGCTCCGCGCACAAATCCCATCTCGAGAAGGCGCTGCCTGAAGGCGCCCGATCCATGCACTTTCACAACGCGCACTACGCTGCCTATTTTTTCATTATCAAGATGTCTCATGACCATATTCCTTTTCAATGTGCAAAATTAGGGTATTTTGTGCAATAAAAAAATCCCCATTTATGGGGGTTTTTGGCATAAAAAAGCATTTTGGGTATTAAAAATGTTTTTTTTTCGCTTACCTTTGCAAAAAAAACAGCAGTTTATGAACGAAATCATATATGATGTAAACATCAAGATGAGCGAGATGATTACCGCTCATCCGGGGCTTGCGACCATGCTTGGACGTTTCGGGTTGTCGCTGGGATTCGGCGACAAGTCGGTTAAGGACGTGTGTGCTTCGCGAGGCGTCAGTGTCGACTTTTTCCTTCTCATGTGCAATGTCTACAACAACGAGAGTTACTTGCCCTCGATGGACGACTTGCTGGCGACCGACATGTCGGGACTGGTACCTTATCTCCAGTTGTCGCACACCTATTACGCTGGCAAGCGCCTGCCTCACATCGAACATCACCTGCACCATATTGCCGAGCAGATGCCGCAGCGTGTGGCTGGTGTATTCATGCGTTTCTTTGCTGAGTATCGCGACGAGGTGACGGCTCACTTCCACTACGAGGAGAAAAATGTATTCCCCCACATTGTCAGCCTTCAGAACGGCGAGGCGGGCACTGACTACCGCATCAAGGACTACCTGGCAGCTCACAGCAACATTGAGGACAAACTCGATGACTTGCTGCAGATTATCTTCAAGTACTTGCCGCAGAGTGCTACGGGCGACGATGCTGTAGATGTGGTGTATGACATACTGCAACTCTCGGCCGACCTTAAGAAGCATGCCCTCATCGAAGAGAAGATTCTGGTTCCTTATGTCAAAACCCTCGAGAAGAAAATGTCATGAAGACAAGAGTGCTCATAGTAGAACCATCGCAGATTATAGTTGAGGGTCTGGTGCACATGCTGCAAGACAAGCCTAACATCAAATTGCTGTCGCCCGAGTATAACTTGCAGTATCTGCAGGAGAGAATCGTGGCAGGGAAGCCCGATGTGATGCTTGTAAATGCCAATATGGCTGCCCAGGCCGTCAAGGCTTGCGGTGGCAAGAAGATAGGCGTACTGGGACTTGTGTATCAGTATGTTGACCCCACGACACGCTCTCTGTTCTGCGATATTGTTGACATACGCGACAGTGGTGTTGCGATAGTCGATAAGATTGTGAGGGCTGCATCTTACAGCAGTAAGCCCTGCGAGCCCACCACCGACAGGTATGAACTTACCAAGCGTGAGACTACCGTCCTCATTGAGGTGGCAAAGGGACTTACCAACAAGGAGATTGCCAACAAACTCAATGTCTCGACCTATACCGTAATCTCTCACCGTAAGAATATCGTGAGCAAGACGGGTATCAAGAGTGTCGCAGGTCTCACTGTTTATGCGCTGCTCAATAACCTCATCGACGAAAACGTGCTCGAGTAATCGCTCCTAAAGATAAGTTAATTGCGCTGTTTTGTTTTCGTGATAGCAAAACATTCACTAACTTTGCAGTTTAGAACAAAAAACTTTTGATTTATTATGATGCTATTTAAGGCACTTAACGCATTTGGCGAATACTGCCAGTTCTTGTGGAGCACATTTGGCGTTCCCGAGAAATGGCGCGAGTTCTTCAAGCGTTATACCGACGAAATCCATAAACTCGGCATCGACTCGATACCCTTGATTCTCATCGTGTCGGTGTTCATCGGTGCACTGTGTACCATTCTCATCAAACTCAACATCAATAACCCCATGTTGCCGCGATATGCCGTGGGTATGACTACCCGTGAGATCATCCTCCTGGAGTTCTCATCGTCTATCCTGTGTCTTATCCTCAGTGGTAAAATCGGTTCTAATATCGCCAGCGAGATAGGCACGATGCGTGTCACCGAGCAGATTGACGCCCTCGATATCATGGGTATCAATTCGGCTAATTTCCTTGCGATGCCCAAGATTCTGGGCCTCATCACCATTCTGCCTGTACTGGTGGTTATATGTATGTTTACCAGTTTGTTAGGTGGATACGGTGTGTGCGTGATAACTGGCATTGTCGATGTCGATACTTACCTCTATGGTATCCAGACGATGTTCATCGAGTGGTATGTTTGGTTCGCTCTCATCAAGTCGCTGTTCTTTGCTTTCATTATTTCGAGTATCTCGGCCTACTACGGCTACCATGTAAAGGGTGGCTCGGTCGAGGTTGGTAAGGCAAGTACCAATGCCGTGGTGATGAGCAACATCATGATTCTTGTCGTTGACGTTATTCTCACAAAACTCTTACTGCAATGATCGAGGTTAAGAATATCAAAAAGTCCTTCCAGGATGGCGATGAGATGCGCCAAATCCTCTTTGGCATCAGTGCTAAGTTCTACGACGGTAAGACTAACCTTATCATCGGTCAGAGTGGTTCGGGTAAAACCGTGTTGGTCAAGAATATCGTGGGTCTTTTCCGCCCCGACGAGGGTGAAATCCTTTACGACGGACGCGACATCACCAAGATGGACAAGAAGCAACTCAAGGAACTCCGCAAGGAGATAGGTATGCTCTTCCAGGGCTCGGCACTCTTCGACAGCGAGACTGTACTGGGCAACGTCATGTTCCCCCTCAAGATGTTCTCGGGCATGAGTTACGAGGAGATGCGCGACCGTGCTCAGTTCTGCATCGACCGCGTTAACCTCACAGGCAGTGAGAACAAGTTCCCCAGCGAACTCTCGGGCGGTATGCAGAAGCGTGCTGCTATTGCGCGTGCCATTGCACTCAATCCCAAGTACCTCTTCTGCGATGAGCCCAACTCGGGCCTTGACCCCAAGACCTCTATCGTGATCGACGAGTTGCTCAGCGACATTACCCACGAGTATGGCATCACCACTATCATCAACACTCACGACATGAATTCGGTGATGGGTATCGGCCAGAACATCATCTTTGTCAACAAGGGACACCTTGGCTGGAACGGTACAAAGGACGAAATCTACGACCAGGACAACGACGACCTCAATAACTTCGTCTATGCTACCGACCTCTTCCGCGACGTTCGCAAGTATCGACTCGTTCACGGCTACCAGCGCACCACCACTAAGTAATCAATGCAGTCTCTCACTGTTTCTTTCCGTGCAGCAACCATCGACGACGCACCCTTTGTGGCGCTGGTCATGATGGAGGCTGTGGGCTTCGACTATATGGTGCAGGGTATTCTTCCGCCCGAGCATACAATAGAAATATGTCGCCGCGAGGATACACTCTACAGTTACCGCAATGCTGTGATTGCCGAGCTCGGTGGACAAGCCGTAGGTGCCCTCATCTCTTATGATGGACATGGCTACCACGACATCAAGGTAAGAACATTTGAATCTATAAAGGCTCATTTGAGTTTTGACTTCGATGCCATGGACGATGAAACTCGCGAGGGCGAGTACTATCTCGACAGTGCCGCAGTGCTGCCACAATATCGTGGCAAGGGCATCGGCCGCCAAATAATCGAATATGGCGTTAATGTGGCGCGCAAGCAGGGGCTTATCCCGGTGCTTGCATGCGACCCCGACAATACCAGCGCCCATGCACTCTACACGAGCATAGGCTTCAAGGACGATGGTCACCTATTCATCTTCGGCGAGGATTATTTGCGTATGACTAATATTATTTAATTGTATTAAAAGGCACTGAAATAAACGACAAAAGCCCCGTCATTGGGGCTTTGTTCGTTTTATTGTGGCATTTGCAACTGTGTCTTCGGCGGTACAGGAGGGTTACTGCTCCACTCGCCCGCACGTGAGTCATAGGTGAGGTAACTGTTGTCGCCGCTGCGGTAGAATATCTGGTAATATCTCACTGCGACTTTGTTGTAGAACGGCCCTGTGGGACCCACAATATCGGCTTCATAGCCGAGCAGGTCCAGGTCGTTGGGCGCCTCACCTGTCGCCGCCATGTATTGCTCCACGTTCTTGATGATGGGCTGTGCCTGCATTTTCATCTGCCACTCAAGGTAGTAGTTGCACATGACCGGCAGCAGTGCAAGCCCTGCAACCACAACGGCAAAAGTCAGTATCTTCTTCTTGTTAATCTTCATTTGCGTAGTATTTCCATGTATTCTTCGTAAGAAATATAGCGTGCTCCCATCGATTTCAGGTGGGGCGTTTCTATTTGGCAGTCAATCAATTTCCAGTTCATTGATTCAAGGTGACGTGCAAGTCCTATCAACGCCAGTTTGGACGCACTCGGCACTCGCGAGAACATACTCTCGCCTATGAAGCAACCGTTCACGGTAACGCCATACAGGCCTCCCACGAGATGCTCGCCTTCCCACACCTCGACGCTTGCCGCCAGCCCCAGGTTGTATAGTGCAGTGTAGGCTTTGACGATTTCGGGACCCAACCATGCCCCTTCCATGTGGTAGCGGTTATCCACTGTGCGGCAGCCGTTTATCACACCCGAGAAGTCCTGGTTGATAGATACACGGTATTTGCCTTTGTTGATAAGGGCTCGCATCGAGTGCGACACATGTATCTCGCTCGGGAATATCACGAAGCGTTCCATGGGACAGTACCACACAGGCTCGCTCCAGTCGCGGAACGAGAACCACGGGAATATGCCGTGGCTGTAGGCAAGCTGCAGGCGCTCGATGCTCAGGTCGCCGCCCACCGCCAGCATTCCGTCGGGTTCACCCAAATGCGGGTCGGGAAATATGAGGTCTTCTGAAATATGGAATACCATTATTGCTTCGTTTTGGGTTGTGACACGGTTATTGCAAGTTTGCCCTTGCGCATCGTTACGCGTGCTGTTCCGCCGTTCTTCAGATCACCAAAGAGGATTTCCTTCACAAGCAGTGTCTTGAGGCGGTTGTGTATCACGCGGTCCATCTCTCTTGCTCCGTATTCATGCGAATATCCTTCCTTGAGCAGTGCCTCGCGAGCTGTTGCCATGAGGTTGAGTTTCACGTTGCGCGACGCCAGCATGGTGCGCAGTTCGCGCAGCTTCTTGTCGAGAATCATGCTTGCCATCTCGTGGTCCATGTCGTTGAACACCACGATGCCCGACAAGCGGTTGAGGAACTCGGGCTTAAAGGTCTGTTTCACCTTCTTGAGCATAGCGCCGCCTGCTGTGGTAGTGGGAGCAAAGCCCAACGACGCATTGTGGGCCCACTGTGCTCCGGCATTGCTGGTCATGATTATCACCACATTCTGGAAGTGTGCCTTGCGGCCCTTGTTGTCTGTGAGTGTGCCGTAGTCCATCACCTGCAGCAATATATTGAAGATGTCTTCGTGGGCCTTTTCTATCTCGTCGAGCAGCAGCACGCAGTCGGGGGCGCGGCGCACGGCGTCGGTAAGCAGTCCGCCGTCGTCATAGCCTACATAGCCGGCAGGCGAACCGATGAGTTTGGCAACGGTGTGTTTCTCCATGTATTCGCTCATGTCGAATCGCACCAGTTCCACGCCCAGTTCGCGAGCAAGAACGCGAGCAACCTCGGTTTTGCCCACGCCGGTCGGACCTACAAAGAGCATGCTTGCCAGTGGCTTCTGCGGGTCAAGCAGTCCTGCCTTGGACATCTGCACAGCCTCTACGACATCGCCCACAGCGGTGTCCTGGCCGTAGATGTTGCCCAGCATGCGTTCACGCAGTGAGAGCAGACGGTCGCTGTCATCGTCTTTGTCCTCAAGGGCGTTGACGCGTGCCACACGTGCCAGCACCTGTGCAATGAGTTTGCGGTCTACCACGCGTTTGGCTTTTTTGTTCATGTGCAGCAACGCTCCGGCCTCGTCTATCAGGTCGATGGCCTTGTCGGGCAGATAGCGGTCGGTTATGTGTTTAGCGCTTGCCTTTACGGCCATTTCCAGAGCATCGTCGTCGTAGGTGATGCCGTGGAATTTCTCGTAGGGCTCCTTGAGAGCCATGATTATCTTGATTGCCTCTTCCACGCTGGGCTCGGGCACGTCAATCGTCTGGAAACGGCGCATGAGGCCCTTGCTGCGCGAGATGCTACGGTTATACTCTTCGTATGTCGTCGCACCTATGAAGCGCACTCGACCACCCTCAAGGTAAGGCTTGAGCATGTTGGATGCGTCAAGCGAGCCCTGGCCGGTCTGACCTGCGCCCACGATGGTGTGAATCTCGTCGATGTAGATGATGGTGTTGCCTTCCTCGCTTGCTCCCTCCATGACGGTCTTGATGCGCTTCTCAAAGTCGCCTCTGAACTGTGTGCCGGCAAGCAGCGATGCAAGGTCAAGTTCATATATGCGTGCGCCTTTCAGGTTGTCGGGCACGTCGCCGCGTTCGATGCGCTCGGCAAGGCCATAGATGAGCGAGGTCTTGCCCACACCGGGTTCGCCCAGGTGCAGCGGGTTGTTCTTGTCCTTGCGGCACAGCACCTGTATGGTGCGGTCCAGTTCGGCTTCGCGGTCTATCAGGGGATTGTGGTCGGCGATATGGTCGTTCACGCACACCACGAGGTCGTGCCACGACTGGTGGGGCGTGTTGCCTTCTTCCTGTATCGGCTCCTTGTCTTTGCGGGGCGATGATCCTTTGTCCTGGTCGGCATCTTCATAGGCGTCGAGTAGGGTAGCGATGAGTTCGCCCACCTTCTCGTTGATTGCTGTCTGGAGTATGCTTGCCGCCCACGAGTCCTCGAGTTCGAGCAGCGATGTTACCATCATGGGCACTGATATCTCGGTACGGTCGGCGGTAACGGCTTGCTGTATCGAGTTGGCGATGAGCAGCAGCATCTGTTGCGACATCGAGTCCTCGAGTGCTTCGGGTACATCATCTTCGTCCAGTTTGGGCTGTTCGGCAATGGTGTCGTCGAGCATAGAGTCCATCTCGGCAAAGATGCTCTTGCTCACGCCCATACTCTTGAGCGAACTGGTGAAAGGCTTGTCGGCGAGGAGGCTCTTGAGCAGTACCTCGGGGGTGATAAACTCGCAGGAATTCTCGTCGGCAAAGTCGATAGCGCGTTTCAGCACCTTCCACGCGTTTTTGTCATATCCTATGTTGTTCATAAGTGTCTCTGTTGATGTTATGTGTGTGTTATTCGGGTTCGCATTTTGCCCTCAGTGGATAGCCCTCGTCGCGTGCCCATTGCATGGCGCGGTTGCTGCGGGTAAGTGCTTCGTCGAGCGTATACACCCCGGCAATGGCCTGCCCCTTGTGATGCACTTCGAGCATTATGGCCTCGGCCTCGGCTTCGCTTTTCCTGAACACCAGGGTGAGAATCATCACTACAAAGTCCATCGGGGTGAAATCGTCGTTCATGAGTATCACCTTGTACTTGCGCGGTGTCTTCACGCGTAGTGCCACGCGCTCTTTTATTCCACTTTGAGTATCTTTTTGTGCCATACTTTTTATTTATTGTGGTGCAAAGGTAACCATTTCTTGCCTTACGGCAAAATAAATGCGTGCCGCCGTTAACAGCCACCGGTCTTTTTGTTGGCGTTTTCGTGTTTTTTTTGTAATTTAGCGCTGTAAAAATTTATTTGGATATGGACATGTTTCAAATGCGCATTGAGGAACTGCGCAAGCAACTCAATGAACACAATCATAACTACTACGTTCTCAACAATCCCACGATAAGCGACCAGGAGTTTGACGCTCTCATGCGCGAACTGCAGGACCTTGAGGAGAGTTATCCGCAGTTTGGCGACCCGTTGTCGCCCACACAGCGTGTGGGTAGCGATATCAACAAGGCGTTCAAGCAGGTAACGCACGAGCGTCCCATGATGTCGCTGGCCAACAGTTACAACATCGACGAGGTGCAGGACTTCTTGCGTCGTGCTCAGGACGGACTGGGTGGCGAGGCTTGTGAAATCGTGGGTGAGATGAAGTATGACGGAACAAGCATCTCGGTGACATACGAGAACGGACGCCTGGTGCGTGCCGTGACTCGTGGCGACGGCACTCAGGGCGATGATGTGACCAATAATGTCATCACCATAAAGAGCGTGCCGCTGCAGTTGCCCGAGGGCATGGACTATCCCGATAAGTTTGAGGTGCGCGGCGAGATTCTACTCCCGTGGAGTTCGTTTGAACGCCTTAACGAGGAGCGTCAGTTCAACGAGGAACCGCTTTTTGCCAATCCCCGTAATGCAGCCGCTGGTACTCTAAAACTGCAGAACAGCGCCGAGGTTGCCCGTCGCGGACTGGATGCCTATTTCTACTTTATGTTGGGCGACAACCTCCCGTTCACAACCCACTACGAGAGCATCGAGGCACTCAAGCGCTGGGGCTTCAAGACAGGCGAACTTACTATCCTCAATTCCATCGACCTTGTTAAGGGCTTCATCGACCACTGGGATGCCGAGCGCAAGAAACTCCCCGTGGCTACCGATGGCTTGGTGTTCAAGATTAACTCGCTGCGCCAGCAACTCAATCTGGGCGCAACTGCCAAGTCTCCCCGTTGGGCGATTGCCTATAAGTTTGCTCCCGAGCGCGAGTGCACCCGCCTTGAGAGCGTGTCGTTCGAGGTAGGTCGTTCGGGTGTCATCACTCCCGTTGCCAATCTTGACCCCGTGCTCTTGTCGGGCACTGTTGTTAAGCGTGCCTCGCTGCACAACGAAGATATCATTCGCTCGCTCGACATCCACGAGAACGACATGGTCTATGTGGAAAAGGCTGGCGAGATTATCCCGC
>DCGA01000066.1:19937-32653 GCA_002314465.1 bacterium UBA1790
GGAATGTCCCGTGTGCGGCACTCCGCTGGTGCGTGTCGAGGGCGAGGCTGCGTGGGTGTGCCCCAACAAGTGGTACTGCCCGCCGCAGATTTACGGACGCATTGAGCACTTTGTGGGCCGTCACATGATGAATATCGACGGCATAGGCGAGGAGATGGCTATCACTCTCTACAACGCCGGCTTGGTGCATGATGTGGCCGATTTGTATGACCTCCGCTTCGAGCAACTGGTGGCTCTCCCGCGTTTCCAGGAGCGTCTTGCCAATCGCATCCTCTCGGGCATTGAAGAGAGCAAGAACGTGCCTTTCTACAGGGTGATTTTCGCGCTGTCCATTCCCTTTGTCGGAGAGGCTACAGCCAAGATGCTGGCCAACCATCTGCACAACATAGACAACCTCATGACCACTCCTGCCGAGCAACTCGCTACTATCCCCGAGATAGGTACCAAGATTGCCGAGGGTATTGTGGAGTTCTTCTCGATAGAAAAGAACCGCGAGATTGTGGAGCGATTGCGCGCTGCAGGTCTGCAAATGGCTATCAGTGAGGAAGAACTTGCATCGCGCAGCGACAAACTCGCTGGCAAGAAAATCGTCATCAGCGGTGTGTTCGCTCATCACTCACGCGAGGAGTACAAGGCCATGATTGAGCAAAACGGCGGCAAGAATGTAGGCTCAATATCGGGTAGCACCGACTACGTTTTCGCAGGTGAGAATATGGGTCCCGCCAAGCTCGAGAAAGCCCGTAAACTCGGCATCCCCATCATCAACGAGGACGAATTCCTCGCCATGATCGAAGGGTAACGACCCTTTATACATGAATTTAGACAACGCAAATAGTGAAATGAAGTGGAGGCGTAACACAGTTTCGTCTAATTTGCGTCGTTGCAAAGGGCATAATTACTCCAAGAAAGATGTTTATTTAATTACTCTCGTTGTAATGGACCGTCAGCCATTGTTGGGAGTCCTTGAAGATACTGAGGATGGCCCTTCCGTAAGGTTGTCTCGGTTAGGGATGGAGATAGTAAAGAATGAGATTGAGAAAATCGAACTGCAATACCCCATGATTGTGGTATGGAAGGTGTGTGTCATGCCCGACCATCTTCACCTCATCATCAATGTCAAGACCGATTTGCCTCAAGGAATTACTCTTGGAGTGGTAGTCCGGGGTTTCAAGACAGGGTGCAGTAAAGCCTGGTGGCGCCTATGCAATTCTCCCTGCGTTGAAACGCAGGGCACACAGTTTAACTGCAGTCTTCCCATCGGCAGTGAACTTCCCGCCAGTGTTCCCACTGAAGATTCAGCGTGTAATAAGCGATTGCCTTTATTTGAGCCTGGCTACAACGATAGAATTATTTCCCGATTTGGGCAATTAAATCGCTGGAGCAATTACCTCGACGAAAATCCGCGTCGTTTGTTTATTATGCGCAAGTACCCCGACTTGTTTACTGTCCTTGGGAATATAGAGATTTCTGGACGGAATTGCCAAATCGTAGGTAATCGTTTCTTGCTTGATATACCAGACAAGGTCGCTGTAATAATACATCACCATTACACCATTGAGGAGTGCAACAAGTTGTGTGCCCATTGGTTATCGGTAGGCGAGAATGGGGGAGTGCTCGTTGGAACTGCTGTTGCACCTTTAGAGAAAAGGGTGTTGCGCGAGGCAATGCGTCGTGGATATAATATCATCTTGCTTAGGGAAAATGGCTTCCCGCCACTATACAAGCCTGCAGGCGAGAGCTTCTATGCATGTTCGCGAGGTCAACTACTTCAGGTAAGTCCCTTTCCTTACTGTAGCGAGCGCAAAAAGATTACTCGTCAGCAATGTCTCTTCCTAAATGAACTTGCCGAGGCAATTGCAACAGGCAGTAAGCAATGAAAATCCGTTAGCGAGCATTGCACATGAAGTGGTATTGAATGTACAGCCCTCGGTAATTCACCAATAACTGTGTGCCCGTGGAATTTTCCACGGGGTATTAACTAAAAAAAGCAAGCCCCGTCAGGAGGCTTGCTTTTGTGTTATTGCTTTTCCTTGCGGTTTACTCGCCTTGCTTGTAGGGAACGAGCTCGCCGTGCAGGGTGATTGACATGTTACTACCGGCATAGATGGGATTAACATAGGCCATCGCTTGCTTGCTGCCGGCATACACGGTGATATTGATTTGTGCCGAGATGCTTTCGCCTATAACGGTGAAGTCATAGTGCGCGTTGCCTTTTTTATCGGTTGAGAACTTGGATGTTGTCACGCGGCCTTTGCAAGTGATGCCGCCAAATCCGTTATAACCGGGGTTGGGACCGTCGAATGCAATTTGCACAACACCTTCATTACCTTGCTGGTACACGAAGTTGGTGCTCTCGTTCAGGCCGCACTCCATCATGCCCATATTGCCCAGTTCTACACGGGTTGCTGTGAGCGCAAACATGCCTTTGCGCAATGCTGCTGTCGCAAACTTATAGTCGGCACTGTCGGTAACAGCTTTCATCTGTTTTTCGCGTTCCTTGCGTGCTTTCTTTTCTTCTTTGGTTTCTTTGGTTTGTTCACTCTTGGGTGCGGCATAGTCGTCATAGACGCTCTGTGCTGTAACGCACGAGCACCCCAAATACATGATAATCAGGCTTAAAAACAATTTCTTCATATCATTACGATTTAAAGGATTTATATTGGTTGGCAAAATTATACAATTACTCTTTACTCTGCAACTTTTTGCCCTGCGTTTTGTTTTTTTTACAATTCTTATTACCTTTGCACCGATAAACGTACAACTAAATGGAAAATAATCTCAGCCACAATACATCGGCGGGCGTTCGCATCATTGTAATGCTCATCTTGTCTCTCGTGGGTCTCGTCATTGCCACTATGTTTGTCAGTGTCCAGGACCGACTCCCGAAGTTTGATGCTACATTGTGCCTCATCTTCCTGCAGGACATCTTTGTGTTCATTCTTCCGGCCATCCTCGCGGCACTCTTTTTCTATCGCCGTCCGTGGAAGCAACTTCGCCTTAACAGAGCCCCGTCGCTCAAGGGCGTGTCGCTTGCTGTGATTGTGTGTATTGTGTCTATACCTGCGCTCAACTGGATTGTGGCATGGAACCAGGGCCTGCACCTACCGCAATCTATGGCTCCCATCGAGCAGTTCATGCGCGATGCCGAGAGCACTGCACAGATTCTCACCAACATGCTCCTAAGTGAAACAAGGGTGTTGCCCATGCTTGTGGTTCTCTTTGTCGTAGGTTTCATGGCAGGACTCAGCGAGGAAATCTTCTTCCGTGGAGGTATGCTGCGCATGCTCAAGGGTGGGGGAAACAGCCACCTTGCAGTGTGGGGCATTGCCATTGTGTTCAGCGCCATGCACATGCAGTTCTTCGGATTCTTCCCCCGCATGCTCCTTGGTGCTTGGTTGGGATATCTCCTTGTATGGACCCGCTCGCTGTGGGTACCAATTATTGCCCACGCGCTTAACAATAGCCTTGTGGTGGTGTCGAGTTGGCTCGCCAACGTGGAACTGCTCCCCAAGGACTATATCGAGAACATAGGTGTTCCCCAAGACGGTGGTTTCCCTGTACTTGCTGTGGTAAGTGCCATTGCTACCGTAGCCATTATCGTTGCCCTCAAGCGCAGTGTTGAGCAGCGCGATATGGTCTATCCCGTTTAATCCTGTTTTTTGACGGAAAAAAGTCCCTATAAAACGCATACTTATGTGGTTTATATCCATTTTGGTGTGCGTTTGTAGTTTTTTGCGCCATTGTTGCGTCTACTATATATATTATTGTTAATTTTGTACGGGAAATAATTTAATAATCAATAAATATTATCTTAATGACAGCAAAAAGAACTATTCTTGCATTATTGCTCATGCTTGTCACTTCGTTTGCATGGGCCGATGTAGCTACTTGGACTCACAAGTGGGATACATCGAAGTCGAGTGGTGGAGAAGGCTTCTACCACATAACTAATAACACCGATACGATTCAGGTTGCTACGCTCAAGGGTCTTGAATGGACCTACAAGGGCAACACGTCGGTAACAGCCTATACTGCCACTGCTGGTCAGTACTTTGGCTCGGCCAAAAGCCCTGTGAAACATGCAACCCTTACAACCGACAAGCTTCGTGGCAAAATCATCTCGGTTACTATCGAGGCTAAGGTGAAAGAGGATGCCCAGGACGTTAATATCGGTGTAAGTGTTAACGGTCAGAACTATGGCGACGCTTGGAAACTGTCTTCGACACAGGCAAGCCACACGTTTGAACCCGCTGCCGATGCAGCCGAGGGCGAAATCGTTATCACTATGGATCAGACCAGTGAGACCGTGGGTATTATCTATTTCTACAGCATGACCATCACCTACGATGGTGAAGGCATCGTGAAGCCCGAACCCAAGGACCCCGAACTGAGTTATTCACTCCAGACCGTGGAGGTAGAGAGCGGTGACAATGCTTATGCCAACTACCTCACTAACCCCTACAAGGTTTCACCCATCACTTATTCTTGCAGCGATACCGAACTCGCTTCAATCAACAGCAACGGTGACATCTTCACTACAGGTAAGAAGGTAGGTCAGGCTACTGTATCTGCTATCTTCGCAGGTAACGACGACTACAAGGCCGATACCGCCTCTTACACTCTCGTCGTTAAGGAGAAACCCGTTATTCCGGCTCCCGAGTTCGACATTAAGGGCGGTACTTTCACCGAGCCTGTTACCGTTACCATCACAAGCAACGATCCTCTGTGCAAGGCCATCTGGTACAGCACTACACTCACCGATGTTGCGGACATGGGCTACGACGACCAGACGATTATCGTTGCCGGCAACACCGCTGTTGTCACTATCGACGAGACCTGCACTCTGCTTGCTGTAGCCGTTGGCGACAACAATGTTGGTCTCCCCGCTATGTACACATTCACCATGAACATTCCTCTCAAGGCCGACTTCGGTGCCGAGGAGAGCGCAAAGACCTATTATAAGATGGGTTGGGATAGCCTTGATGAGGCTTCTACATGGAAGTACTATGGTGTAAACGAGACCAGCACTTGGACTCTTGCCGAGAAGGCTCCTCTGTCGGGTGTGCCTTCGTTCAATACTATTGACCCCAGCAATGTTTACTCGCTCACTATCTACTACGACCAGAGCAAGCAGCGCGAGCGTGCTGTATCGCCCGAGGTAGAGGTTAAGGACAACAGCAAGGCCGAGTTTTACCTGTGCTTCGGCGGTGTATGGTTGGTATATGCCGACCTCAAGTTCTATGTTAACGACTTGACCGACGGTACACAGACCCAGATATTCAGTGCATTTGACTGGGCTCAGGACAACGCATTCGACGGTCCCAGCTGGGAGAAGTTCTCTTTCGACATCTCTAAGTACGCAGGCCACAAGTGCACATTCGAGTTCATCTACGAGGGTGCTAACGGCGACAACATGGCAATCGACAACTTCCTCCTCAAGCAGGAAGATACATCGGCCGATGCCAAGATTAACATCATGGAAGGTGAAGAGGTTCACTTCAAGGATCTCTCACAGGGCCATCCTACATCATGGCAGTGGACTATCGACGGCGCTACTCCCGCTACAAGCACCGAGCAGAACCCCGTTGTTAAGTTTGAAAAGGCTGGTAAGTACACCGTTAAGCTTGCTATCGCTAAGGATAACGAGACTGCCGAGACTACTAAGGAAGAGTACGTTATCGTTAACGTGGCTGCTCCCAAGGCTCACATCGGTGTTCCCGAGTTGGCTTACTACTCACCCTATGCTTACGCATTCGTTGCAACCGATGTTCCCATGCAGTACAAGGACCTCTCTACAGGTGCTCCCACTGCTTGGAACTGGAAGTTTGAAGGTACCGATATCGCATCAAGCACTGAGCAGAATCCTACTGTAACCTATACCGAGCAGGGTATGTATGGTCTTGAACTCAATGTTGAGAACTCTGCAGGTTCATCACGCGACTTCCTCGTTAAGGCTATCCAGGCTGGTGGCACTCAGGAGGTATGGAACATCGCTTCCGACGAAATTGAAAGCATTGGTACAATCGCTCTTGGCTGGTATGGTTACTATGGTGGTACCAACTGGCTCGGAATGGAGGCATTTGCCGAGAAATACCATGCTCCTATGGCTAAGGCCACGGTGAGCGGTGCTACCGTTTACTTCTCGGCAGCTAAAGCCGATGATGCTGACGCCGAATTTACAGTAAGCCTGTGCCTGCCCTACGCTAACGGTATGCCCGGAGAGGCTGTTGCTACTGCAACTAAGAAGGTTTCTGACCTCCAGGTTAGTGACACCGACATCCTCCCCACCGAGTTCCAGTTCGAAACTCCAGTTGAGGTTGAAGGCGAGTTCTTTGTAGTGGCTAAGGGCTTCCCCAACACAGGTAACAACGACAACGTGGTTATCCTTGCGGTTGCTCGTGCCGACGGTGGTCGCAACAGTGCTTACCACCTGCTTGCCGATGAGGACGAAAACTACAATTACATCGGTACTTACACATGGTATGAGAGCGAGGATCAACCCGTATCTCTTTGCATCGCTCCCGTTCTTTCTTACGACAGTTCGGTAACAGCGGTTAACGACCTCCACGTGGAGAAGAGCAATGTTATCGGCATCTACGACATCATGGGACGCAAGCTCAATAACGTAGAGCGTGGTATCAACATCGTTAACGGTAAGAAGGTTCTCGTTAAGTGATGAATAACCGAAATTAAACCCTGTACGGGTGACGCATGATAGAGGCGGGGAGCGGCATTGCTTCCCGCCCTTTTTTTGCGCTGGTGTGTTTGTGTTTTTCGGTTTCTTGTGCGCGTGCATGCGCACAGCGTGTGCGCGCAACAACTTGCTTCCCCCCTCGTTTTTTCTGGTTTATTGGAATGTTAGTTTTCTACCGTTCGCCTTTCTGCATTCAATGGGTTGCCATGTCGTTTTCTCCTTTACCTGCCTTGTGTTTTCACGCACATATTTACGCGCACGCAAATTTATTTGGTAAAAAAGTTTGTTGATTTAAGGTTTTATCACTACTTTTGTAAGTTATTGAGCAGGTGTTTTTGTGGCATTTGCTCGATAAGAAAATGCAAATTACTGAAATTTAATAACTTAATAAAAAGATATAGCGCGTTATGATGAAGAAATTTCTCCTCATTGTCTGCGGTTCGTTCGTAGGCGTGTGGCTCGCTCTTACCATATTTGTTATCTCAACAATCCTCTTTAGCTTTGCTGTTATTGGCATGAGTTCGAGTTTGGGCAAACAATCTGTTGCTAAGCATTCGATTCTCCACATCAACCTTAGTGGTGAGATTGAGGAACGTGCAAGCAGTGACGACATGGATATGATGTCAATGCTTCAGGGACAGCAGGTCGAGAAGATTGGTCTTAACACGCTGGTTAGTGCCATCGAGAGCGCTCAGTCTGATGAGAACATCGACGGTATTTTTATTAACTGCGAGGGCGTTTCGGCCGCACCGGCTACTCTCATGACTCTGCGTCGCGCACTTAGCAGTTTCAAGTCGAGCAAGAAGTTTATTTATGCTTATGCCCACGAGGGTTATGCCCAGGGCGACTACTACGTGGCAAGTGTTGCCGACAGCCTTTTCCTTAATCCCGTTGGAGCTGTCGACATTCACGGTCTTGCCAGTGCTTCAATGTATCCCAAGAAACTTCTCGATAAAGTGGGCGTTGAGATGCAGGTTATCCGCGTCGGCACTTTCAAGAGCGCAGTAGAGCCTTACATGGTAGACCAGATGAGCGACGCCAACCGTATGCAACAGGAGGTATATCTGGGCAACATCTGGAAATCTATGGCCGACAGCATGGCTGCAAGCCGCAAGATTCCCTTCGACACTTTCAACTCTCTTGTCGATGGCGTGATGGTTACTATGTCGGCCGACTCGCTTGTGAAGAACAAACTTGTAGACAAACTGTGTTACCCCAAAGAGATGGAAGACCGTCTCAAGGCTCTTACCGAGGTTGAAGAAGACGATGACATCAATTTCGTTTCGGCCGACATGCTTGCAACTGACCTCGACGACGAGGTGAGCGGCGACAAGGTGGCTGTGCTCTATGCTGTGGGCGAGATCGATGGCTCTGCAAGCTTCATGGGAGGCAGTAAGGGCATCGTCAGTGACGACATTGTTGATGCTGTGTACGACCTCATGAAAGACGACGACGTTAAGGCTCTTGTGCTCCGCGTCAACTCTCCCGGTGGCAGTGCTTTCGGTTCTGAGCAGATGTGGAAGGCTCTCGACGACTTCAAGAAGAGCGGCAAGCCTTTCGTGGTATCTATGGGCGACTATGCTGCTTCGGGCGGTTACTATATCTCTTGTAACGCCGACCGCATTTTTGCCGAGCCCACAACCATAACCGGTAGCATCGGTATCTTCGGCGTTATTCCTTGTTATCAAGAACTTGCCGAGAATAAACTTGGTGTCAATACTTTCGTGGTTAAGACTAACGAGAATGCCGATTTAGGCCTCACTACCAAGCGTCTCACCCCCGTTCAGCAGGCTGCATTCCAGAATATGATAAACGAAGGTTATGACCTCTTTACCAAGCGCTGTGCCGACGGTCGCCATGTTACACAGGACTCTATCAAGGTGATTGCCGAGGGTCGTGTATGGGACGCTATGTCGGCTCAGAAAATCGGTCTTGTTGACGAACTCGGCGGTCTCGATGCAGCCATCAAATGGGCGGCTAAGAAGGCCAACATCAAGGACTATAAGACCCAGAACTATCCTGCTCCGTCAAGTGAGTTCGATGAGTTCCTCAACCAGTTCATGCAGCAGCGCTACGAGGCACGCCTCAAGGAGGAAATGGGCTTCCTCTATGAGTATCACAAGCAGCTCACAAGCATCATGGGACGCGACCACATCCTTTGCATAATGGAGCAACCCATTATCAAGTGATTTTTAACAGATAACATTTTCTCTCTTCTACACTAACGTGCGATGATAGATTTAACCAAGTTGATGAACAAGCAGCAGCGCAAGGCTATTGTCAATGCTATTCTCACCCCGTTCTCGTGGGTGTATAGCATGATAATAACTGTGCGTAACTTCATGTTCTCGCACGGCATTATTCTCAAGGAAGAGGAATTTGACATACCTGTGGTATCGGTGGGTAACATCACCGTGGGCGGCACCGGCAAGACCCCGCATGTCGAGTATCTTGTCGAGGCTTTGTGCCAGCAGTACAACATCGGTGTGCTTAGCCGTGGCTACAAGCGTGTTACCAAGGGATTTATCCTTGCTACCGACAAACTCTCGCCACGCGACATAGGCGATGAGCCTTATCAGATTTTCCACAAGTTCAATGGGCTTATCACGCTTGCCGTGTGCGAGAACCGCCGCAAGGGCATTCGCGAGATGATGCGCATCAACCCCGAGATTAACCTTATCATCCTCGACGATGCTTTCCAGCACCGCTATGTCAAGCCAAAGGTTAACATCGTTCTCGTTGACTACACACGTCCGCCTTACAATGACCAAATGCTGCCGCTGGGCACTCTGCGCGAACCCGTGCGCCGCTTGCTCGACTGCGACTTTGTGGTCGTTACCAAGTGCCCCTCGAGCCTCACGCCCATGAATCAGCGCGTGGTGAAACAGAATCTCGACCTTTATCCGTCGCAGGGACTGTTCTTCTCCAACATACGCTATGCCGACCCCGTGCCGGTATTCCCCATACGCAATCCGCAGTTGCCGCAACTTAGTTGGCTGCAGCCCGACGATACGCTTCTGTGTGTCACCGGTATAGCTAATGCCAAACCGTTGGTTAAGTATCTGCGCCGATTTGCTGCCCAGGTCAAGGTCATCCACTACGACGACCACCACTATTTCTCTCGCAATGACTTCGCCGATATCTTCGACATTTACGACAGTCTTGAGGGACGACGCAAGTTCATCATTACCACCGAGAAAGACTCGGTGCGCATCATCAATAACGCCTACTATCCCCCCACAATGCGTCACTGCATCTACTATATCCCCATCAAGGTGGGATTCCTGGAGCAGGACAACCACGACTTCATAAGCGACGTGGTTAAGAAAATCAGGGAGTGATGCCCCTATTAGGGTAGTGGCTTGCAATCTCGATTAACGATTAACATTATTATACTAATTATCACTATGACACAAGAAATCAATTGGCTTGAACGCATAAACGAAACCGCCGCTTTCATTAAGGAACGCGTGGGCAAGATGCCTAAGACTGCCATCATCCTTGGCACTGGTCTCGGCAATCTCGTTGAACATATCGATATAGAAACAATAGTTCCCTACGAGGAAATCCCCAACTTCCCTGTATCTACCGTTGAAGGTCACTCTGGACGTCTCATCTTCGGTAACCTGGGCAACAAGTATGTCATGGCTATGCAGGGTCGTTTCCACTACTACGAGGGATACACAATGAAGGAGAACACTTTCCCCGTTCGCGTCATGAAGGCTATCGGTGTTAAGACTCTCTTCGTTTCTAACGCTGCCGGTGGCATGAACCCCAATTTCAAGATTGGCGACCTCATGATTATCACCGACCACATCAACCTCTTCCCCGATCATCCCCTGCGCGGAAAGAACTATAGCGAACTTGGCCCCCGTTTCCCCGGCATGGTCGACGCTTATAGCCCCCGCCTCATCGCTAAGTGCCGCGAAATCGCCAAGGCTAACGACATTCGCGTTGTCGACGGCGTTTATGTAGGCACACAGGGCCCCACTTTCGAAACTCCTGCCGAGTATCGCTACTTCTGGCGCATCGGCGGCGACGCAGTGGGTATGAGTACTGTCCCCGAGGTTATCGTGGCTAACCACACCGGCATCGAAGTGTTCGGTATGTCAGTTATCACCGACATCGGCGCCGAGGGCGTTGTTGAAGAGGCTTCACACGAGGAGGTACAGAAGGCTGCCGCTAAGGCCGAGCCCATCATGAGCTTCCTTATCAAGGAGATTATTAACCAATTCGAAGAACTCTAATCGATAAACCACTATATGACTAGATACCTGGCATGCACACCGGGTATCTAGTTATTTATATATAATATGAACGAAACCGAAATCTCTACACTGGGCGAATTTGGCCTGATTAAGGAACTTACCAAGAACTTTTCACTCAAGCACAAGAGCAGTGTGATGGGTGTTGGCGACGACTGCGCCATCCTTGACTATAGCGGCAAGGATACCGAGACTCTCGTCACCACCGACCTCTTGCTCGAGGGTATCCACTTCGACCTTACCTATGTGCCTCTGCGTCACCTGGGTTACAAGGCTTGCGTGGTCAACTTCAGCGATGTATATGCGATGAACGGCGTGCCCCGCCAGATTACCGTATCGGTGGGCATAAGCAAGCGTTTCACCATTGAGCACATTGCCGAACTTTACGACGGCATCCGCCTCGCTTGCGAGGAATATGGCGTGGACCTTGTGGGTGGTGACACCAGTGCTTCGGTAACAGGCCTCATCATCAGCATCACTTGCATCGGTGAGGGTGTCAAGGGTAAGACCGTGAAGCGCAGCGGCGCACGCGATACCGACCTTCTGTGCGTGAGCGGTGACCTGGGTGCTGCCTATATGGGATTGCAACTTCTTGAGCGTGAGCGCGAGGCAGGGCAGGGCGTTGAGGATTTCCAACCCGACTTTGCCGGCAAGGAATATATCATCGAGCGCCAACTCAAACCCGAGGCTCGACGCGACGTGATCGCCGAGATTGCACAGCTCGATATCCATCCTACATCGATGATGGATGTGAGCGACGGACTCTCAAGCGAACTTCTCCACATCTGCCAAAGTTCAGGTGTAGGCTGTCGTGTTTACGAAGACCGCATTCCCATTGATTTCCAGACTGCAATGATGGCCGAGGAACTCAATATGAACCTTGTGACCGCAGCAATGAACGGAGGCGAGGACTACGAACTGCTCTTCACCGTACCTCTGGCCCAGAGCGAACGCATCCAGCAGATTTCGGGCATCCGTCTCCTGGGTCATGTCACCGACGAACGTCTCGGAATGGCTATGATTACCCGCGATGGTAACAGCGAGATTACCCTCAAGGCGCAGGGATTTATTATGGAAAAATAATTCTAATCTGCTTATGCAAATTGCAGCACTCCTCTCGGGTGGTGTCGATTCGTCGGTGGCCGTCCATTTGCTCTGTGAGCAGGGATACAAACCTGATCTCTGGTATATTAAGATCGGCATGGATGACGTCGAACAGGGATATTCGTGTCCGCAGGAGGAGGATCTTGAGATTGTTCAGGCCATGGCCCACAAGTATGGGCTGAAATATGAGGTGGTTGACCTTCAGAAGGAGTATTGGGACCATGTGGTGAACTACACCATCGATAAGGTGCGCCGTGGATTCACTCCCAATCCGGATGTGATGTGCAACCGCCTGATCAAGTTCGGCGCCTTCCATGACAAGATTGGTCATCAGTATGACTTCTCGGCTACTGGTCATTATGCCCAGGTGCGTGTGGGAAGTATTGGCGCCGATTGGCGTTTCCAGCCCGCCTCCCATGAGGCCTCGTCTATTCTTGTCCCTGCCTCAGCCTTGGCTTCCAGTGATGTCCGACTGCTGGGCACTACACCGGACCCCGTTAAGGATCAGACTGACTTCCTGGCCCAGATTACCAACCTGCAACTCGACCATTCGCTCTTTCCCATCGGCCACATGCAGAAGGGGGAGGTGCGCCGTATTGCCGAGGAGGCCAAGCTGCCTTCGGCCCGACGCAAGGATTCGCAGGGCATCTGTT
>DCGA01000182.1:0-1355 GCA_002314465.1 bacterium UBA1790
TGAACTCCATGGCGAGGAGCGAGGCGTTGATCATCTTGTCTTTGGCTGTGCCGGGATGGACGTTCGATCCATGCAGGGTGACCTTGGCCGAAGCGGCGTTGAAGTTCTCGAACTCGAGTTCGCCCACTGCACCACCATCCATAGTGTAGGCCCAGTCGGCACCAAACTTCTCCACGTCGAACTTGTGTGCTCCCAGACCGATTTCCTCGTCGGGGTTGAAGCCGATGCGGATGTCGCCGTGCTTAACCTCGGGGTGCTCCTGGAAGTATTCTACTGCAGCGAGAATCTCGGCGATACCTGCCTTGTCGTCGGCGCCGAGCAGTGTAGTACCGTCGGTAACGATAATCTGCTGGCCCACGTAGTCGTTCAGTTCGGGGAACTGCTCGGGGTCGAGCACGATGTTCTGCTCCTCGTTGAGCACAATCTTACCGCCCTGATAGTCGACGATGCGGGGCTTAACGTCGTGGCCGCTCATGTCGGGGGCGGTGTCCATGTGTGCGATGAAGCCCACTGTGGGGACTTTCTTATCGGTGTTGCCGGGGAGGGTTGCAAAGAGGTAGCCGTTCTCGTCGAGGCTGATGTCGCTCAGCCCCATTTCGTTGAGTTCTTTCTCAAGCGCCTGGGCAAATACCATCTGGCCCGGAGTAGAGGGGGTGAGGTTGGTGAGTTCGTCACTCTGGGTGTCAAACTTCACGTACTGCAAGAATCTTTCAGTCAATTTCATAGTTTATGCTGTTTTTTAGTTAATTTTCAATCTACAAAGTTACAACTTTCTACTGGATTATCGCTCTACTTGCCCGCACTTTTTTTCGCCGTGCAAAATAAAAGACGCTGTTATGCAATAAAGTTGCGTGTGCGTGCGTTATTTAGTAGTTATAATATGCATGCAATGAAACGTATTTCCTACATAATACTCCTGTCGCTCGCGGCTCTGCTGGCATTGTCTACCGTCAGCTGCAAGTCGGCCAAGATGCGCGATGCCGACGAGGCATACGACCGTGGCGAATATGACGCGGCGGCAGCTATCTACCGCAAGGTCTACAACAAACTTACCGCCCGCGAGGACCGCTGGCAGCGTGGCGAGGTCGCTTTCCAGATGGGACAGTGCTATCGCCACCTCAACCAGGCAAGCCGTGCTTCGGCAGCTTTCCAGAATGCGATTCGCTATGAGCACGAGGATTCAATGGCAATCTTCTACCTCGCCGAGGCTCTGCACCACGACGGTAAGTACAAGGAGGCAATCGAGCAGTATAAACTCTTCCTCGAGAAAGTGCCCGACCACTGGCCCTCGCTTCAGGGAATACGTGGCTGCGAACTGGCTCCCAAGTGGAAGCAGGAGGGCTCGCGCTACACGG
>DCGA01000182.1:1385-7151 GCA_002314465.1 bacterium UBA1790
AACTCGCGCCGCGCCGACTTCTGCCCGATGTTCCTTGACGGTAATGCCGACCAACTCTATTTCACCTCGTCGACCGAGAAGGCGATGGGTGACACTAAGAGCGAGATTACCGGAACCAAGAAAAGCGATATTTTCTTCTCAAAGAAAGACGATAAGGGCAAGTGGACCCGTCCCGAGGCCGTCGAGGGTGAACTCAACACCACCGACGATGAGGGTATAACCTCGTTCAGTCCCGATGGCACTACTATGTACCTTGCTAAGGCCATTCGCAAGAATGCTCCCAGCAGCATCGAGATTTACACCTCGCCCCGCAGCGAGGCAAAGTGGGGCGCTGCCCAGCGACTGGAGATTACCGCCGATACCCTTAGCGCCTACTGTGACCCCGCAGTGAGCGCCGACGGCAACTGGCTCTACTTCTCGAGCGATATGCCTGGCGGACAGGGCGGTAAGGACTTGTGGCGCATTAACCTCAAGGACAAGCACGGCACGCTGGAGAATCTGGGCGACCAGATTAACACCCCTGGCGACGAGCGTTTCCCCTATTGCCGCGACGACAGCACATTCTACTTTGCCAGCAACGGACACCCCGGCATGGGCGGTCTGGACCTTTTCGTGGCTAAACTGCAACCCTCGGGCAAGTGGTTCATCGAGAATATGGGTTCGCCCATGAACTCTCCTTACGATGACTTCGGCATCACCTTTGCCAAGAATCAGACCGAGGCGGGCTTCTTCAGCAGTAACCGTGGAGATGCCCGCGGCTATGACCACATTTTCAGTTTCGAGAAACCCGACCTCAAGATATGGATTAGCGGATATGTACTTGATAAGGACGACGAACCCGTACCAAATGCTATAATACGCATCGTGGGTAACGACGGTAGCAACCAGAAGGCTGTGGGCAAGCCCGACGGCTCTTTCCGCTTTGACCTTCAGCGTGGCGTCGACTATGTAATGCTCGCGGGTGCCAACGGATACCTCAACGGCAAACAGCAGTTCTCGAGCGATCCCGAGGAGGCCGATGCCGAGTACAACGTCGACTTTGTCCTTGCGGCTATGACCAAGCCGCAGGTTATTGAGCACATCTTCTACGACTACAACAAGGCGACTCTGCGTCCCGAGTCTAAGGAAGCCCTCGACGGAATGGTACAGGTGATGAAAGATAATCCCTCTATCGTTATTGAGATGGCGGCGCACACCGACCGCGTGGGTAGCGATAAGTTTAACCAAGGACTCTCGGAGCGCCGTGCTAAGAGTGTCGTTGATTACCTCGTGGCCGCAGGTATCGATGCTGCCCGTCTCAAGCCCCAAGGCTACGGAAAGACCAAACCCAAGACTGTCACTAAGCGTATCAACAGTCAGTATCCACAGTTTGCCGAGGGTGACGTCCTCAATGAGGAATACATTAGCAAACTCTCGCCCGAGGACCAACAGGCGGCCGACCAAATCAACCGCCGCACCGAGTTCCAAGTCCTCTCCACCTCCTACGACCTCTATTAAAACAGATACAACTACAACAAAGGCCGCAGTCACTCATTAGACTGCGGCCTTTGTTATCTTATGCTCATTAGCAGGCAGTTCGGTATTCGATTTCGCCAAGTCTTATTTTGAGCTTTGCCTTAGCTCTTTCATGTGTTCTGCGAATACTCTCGTGGCTTACACCGAATCGTTCGGCAATCTCACCCATTTTCAACTCCTGGTTCCCTTCTATACCGAAAATCTGGGTAACAACCTCTTGCTCGCGAGGGGTGAGATACTTGAGTTGGCTGCGCACATAGGCATTATTCGAGGAGCGGTTGGCCTCAAAGTCGGCCTCATCGGTGTAGTCACCAAACATCTTGTCACCGATGGTGCGATCATCGTCATCTCCATAGGGGGCGTCAAACGAGACGCTTGTAGTGCAATTCATTGCAGCCTCGATGCGCGATGCCTTCATGTTGAGGATTTCAGCAAGATCTTCGTAGGTGGGTTCATAACCATGGTCGCACACAAACTTGTTGAAGGCCTTATTTGCCTTGTACTTGGTTTTGAACACATCGTCGGTTATTGAAGTGCAGCTTGTGTTCTTTTCCCAAGCTTCGCGAATCTTCTTCATAATCCAAGGAGTTGCGTATGTGAGCAACTTCACATCCTTGCTGAGGTCAAAGCGTGTGATAGCCTCGATAAGGCCCAACGCGCCCTCGTTGACGTAGTCCATGAGGTCTTCTCCTTGGCTGAACGGCATTGCCTTGGATACAAGGAAAAGGAGGTTGGCATTCACGATGCGGTTGCGTGCATCGATGGACTCCTCACCTTTGCCTTGGGCGACAGCGATGAGCTTTCGCTCTTCGTCATGTGATAATTGTTTGTACTTGCGTGCTTCGCTAAGGAAAAGTGCTGTTGTGTGATTCTCTCGGTTAATGAAATTTGCCATAATTACTGTATTTCTATTATTTTTAATGAATAAATATAAAGAAGGGTTGGCGCTTGCCATTGTTTGAGAGGTTCCCCTGTGGGCCGTAGCCCACAGAGTAGGGCGGTAGAACACTTGATGAAACATACTGCTTCATCGCAAACTAATTGAAATTTAGTTGATTAGTGTGTTTTACATGGTATTAGATTTTATTTGGGCACATATATACTATGTTGCAAAAACCGTGCCAACTCGTGGCGGAATCCTGAAAAATCACAAGAAAATCTCGAAACCGCAGAATTGTGGCGATCGACTGGTTTTCGCTGGCGGTTATGCCGCTCGTTTCACGATCACCATTCCTCGGCCGTTGCCAAGGGTTAGGCTCTGCATCTGGGCATCCCCTTTATCAAATGCATGGAGGAGATCAGGGATAATCTCGGTAAGGCTTCCGTCGCAGTCTACCACCACATTGCTGGCGTGGTCCACTGTGGCTTTGGCGTCAATACCCTTGAGAACCATGTTATTAAGGGTTGATGCGAGGCGCTGAGCCTTGATTTTCTTGTTGATTGTTTTAGTGTTGTTATTCATTATATTAAGTTTAAAAGTTTATAATTCTGTTTACTGATCCACCTTCGTAAAGGGCGACAAATCATCTGAGATATTTAGCTAACTATCTCTGTCAATCTTATGTTGTTCCCTCGATGTAAAGTGGATTGAATTGTTTAGATTATGTTTTTCAAATGATTTATTTTCATGGTGCGAAATTACAAAGAATTTTTGAATTGTGCAAATTTTTAAGGGATAAAAATGCATTAGTAAACATAAATTAACACTTCAAACAAGCTTCGCGCGCGTGTATATATTAAGGTGTATCCTTTGTCTCTTTTTCTGGCAAAAACAGAGTTCTATGGCATGATGTCATAGAACTCTGTTGTACTTTAAATGATTATGTTTCTCGCTTAGCAGGCGATGCGCACTGTGCTCATGGCAGGGACGAGTGCCTTGAGTTTTGCATGTGCCCTGATTGACGCTTTTCGCACTGTTTCGTGTGCGATGCCAAGGCGCGAAGCGATTTCTCGGAGCGAGAGTGACAGATTATCGCCAAGGCCATACTGCAGTTCGATTACCACGCGCTCATTGCCCTTGAGGTGAGAGAGCAACTTGGCGATGTGTTGCGCGAGGATGCTCTCGTGCGCTTTCTGGTCGGCACCCTGGTTGTCGCTGTCTACAAACTTGTCGCGCAGTGTGCGGTCATCATCGTCGCCTTCACCTCCCATGGGGGCGTCAAACGACTTGTTGTCGCTGCAGTTCATGATTGCCTCGATGCGCGATGCCTTCATGCCGATGATTTCGGCGAGTTCCTCATACGAGGGTTCGTAGCCGTAGGTTTTCACGAAGTTGCGCCTTGCCTTGTTCACCTTGCTGCGCACCTTCATGCCGTCATCGGGCAGGATTACACACTGGCCGTAAGCTGCGACATACTCGCGCATACGTTTTTCAATCCAATTGGTAGCATAGGTGAGAAACCTCACGTTCTTTCCGCAGTCAAAGTGGTTGATTGCATCGATCAGGCCGAATGAGCCTTCTTGTACAAGGTCCATCATCTCGACATTGCCGGTGCTTAGCTTGTTTGCTTTTGAGATGATGTAGCGCAGGTTGCAGTTTACAAGGCGATCCTTGGCTACCTGTGCACCAGCATCACCGCTCTGTGCGATGATTACCAGTTTTTCCTCTTCTTCCTTTAAAAGGATGGGGTACTTGCGTGCTTCTTTCAGTAAGTCCCTGATTGTGCGATTCTCACGGTCGATAAAACTTGTTGCCATAAAATAATAATTGGTAATTTAGATTTAAAAAAAAGTTGTTGGTGTTGCACAGCGAGGCTGTGCGCGTGTTTGGTATCCCCGCGGGTATCCCCTTGGGTAGAGCGGTGCAAGCTTATAGAGAGGCTTGAGCCCCCTCTACAATAGTTAGTTGTGTTCAAGAGAAACGAAAGCGTTGTGAATTGCGCGTTTCATGGTGTCACGAATAGTATACCCGCAAAAAGTGTGCCAAGGTGCTCCTTTTTGCGGGTAAAATGTATCGGTTGATAGTGTTTTTTTCGTTTTAAGTGTTTTTTAGCCTCATTGCGCGTATTGCGTTGAGCACGGCGAGTATCATTACACCCGTGTCGGCAAAGATTGCCAGCCACATGTTGGCTATGCCCACGGCTCCAAGGGCAAGGCAAACACCCTTTACGGCAAATGTCATGATGATGTTTTCCCACACGATGCGCATTGTCTTGCGGGCCATGCGTACGGCCTTGGGAATCTTGAGCGGCTCGTCGTCCATGAGCACTACGTCGGCAGCTTCAATGGCAGCGTCACTGCCCACTCCGCCCATAGCGATGCCTATGTCGGCACGCGACAGTACGGGCGCGTCGTTCATGCCGTCGCCCACAAATGCCACCTTGCCGTCCTTCTCTTGCGATGCGAGCAGTTCTTCTACGCGTGCCACCTTGTCGGCTGGCAGCAGTTCGCTAAATACAGTGTCAATGCCCAGCAGGTCTGTCACCTCGCGTGCCACCTTGTCACTGTCACCGGTGAGCATCACGGTGCGGTTGATTCCTGCCTCGTGCATTGCTTTGACTGCCTCTTTGGCGTTGGGTTTAACGAGGTCGCCCATAACGATGTGTCCGGCATATTTTCCATCGACGGCTATGTGCACCAGCGTGCCTGCCATGTGGCAGTGGCAGCTTTCGATGCCCAGCGAGTCCATGAGTTTTTCATTGCCCACGGCAACCTGCTGTCCGTCTACGGTGGCGGTAATGCCATGACCGCTTATCTCCTTTATGTCGCTCACGCGGCTGTGGTCTATCGCTTTGCCGTAGGCGCGCTGCAGACTCTTGCTGATGGGGTGCGACGAAGCACATTCTACGAGTGCAGCCAGTTCTATGAGGCGCTGTTTTTCATCCTCGTTGGTGTTGTCATGATCCTCTCCGTCGTGCATGGCAGTAACCTCAAATACACCCAGGGTGAGTGTGCCTGTTTTGTCCATCACCACGGTCTTTACCTTTGACAGCGATTCGAGTATGTTGGCACCCTTTACAAGCACACCTTGACGGCTTGCTCCGCCAATGCCTGCAAAGAACGACAGCGGGATGCTCACTACGAGTGCGCACGGGCAACTTATTACAAGGAACGTGAGGGCGCGGTACAGCCAAGTGTTCCATTCGGGAGCGTTACCCATGATGAGCATTGCCAACGGGGGCAGCAATGCGAGTGCCAGCGCGCTGTAGCACACGGCAGGGGTATAAACGCGTGCAAAGCGCGCAATGAAGTCCTCGCTCTTCGACTTGTGCGATGCGCTGTCCTCCACCAGTTCAAGAATCTTGGAAACGG
>DCGA01000173.1:0-5779 GCA_002314465.1 bacterium UBA1790
TGATTTAAGAACAAAAAGAAATTAAGCTTCGCGATGGGACGGCCTCGCACAGATCTCACGGATCTCACAGATTTTATTTTAGACTAAAAAGACATAAAGACTATAAAGCTTCGCGAGGGGGTTATTTAGACAGAAGAACAAAAGGGCTGTTGAGGGTGATTTAAGAACATAATAATTATTTTTATTTCGCGTGGGTGTAAATTAGTGGACAATAAACATAGTCTTTCGTTAAAATGAATTATCTTTGTGGGCGAAATGAAGAAGATGCTTAATAAAATACTGTATGGCTTACTGTGGACGGTGTGGTACATGCTGTCGCTACTACCGTTGCGTGTGCACTATATGTTTGCCGATGCAATGTATCTTCTCATTGCCCATGTGCTCAAGTATCGCCGCAAGGTGATTATTAAGAACCTTGCCAACGCTTTCCCCGAGAAGAGCGATGCCGAGCGAGAGCGCATCATGAGGGATTATTACCACTTCTTCTGCGACTATATTGCCGAAACGCTTAAGTTCGGTACAATGAGTCAGGAGAGTGTTAAGCGCCACATGGTGTTTAAGGGCGCCGATGAGGTGTCTCAAATCGTTAATGAGGGTCAAAGTGTGGCTTTGTTCCTTGGTCATTATGGTAACTGGGAATGGGTGACATCTATCATGCTGTGGTTTGATAAAATTAACCGCCCCACTGGCTACGGTCACATATACCATCCGCTTGAGAACGAGGCTATGGACAAGTTGTTCCTTACCTTCCGCAATCGCATGGGTTCGACAAGCGTACCTATGCGCGAAACACTGCGCTGGATTATAGGACATAAGCGCGAAGGGCGTCCCACAATCCTCGGCTACATTGCCGATCAGGTGCCTACATGGGAAAATATCCACCATTGGCTCACATTCTTCAATCAGGAAACGCCAGTGTTTACCGGTGTGGAGCGCATTGCTCGCTCGCAAGACCAGGCTGTAGTATACATAGACATCAAGCGCATCAAGCGCGGCTATTACGAATGCGACATGCAGGTTATAACCCGTGATCCTAAGAGTTGGGACGAGAACGAGATTACCAATGAGTGCTTCCGCCGCCTTGAGACAACCATACGCCGTGCACCGCAGTATTGGTTGTGGAGCCACAACAGATGGAAACGCACCCGTGAAGAATTTGACCGCAACTATAATGTAGTGAACGGTCGCGTAGTGAAGAAGCAATGATATACAATAAAGGCCCTGTAGCTGTGATGCTATAGGGCCTTGTGATATAACTTATTACCTATTATTTTACCGCAATCATTTCTATTTCAACGAGAGCGCCTTTAGGAAGGTCGCGAACGGCAAATGCCGAGCGGGCCGGGAAAGGTTGCTCGAAGAACTGTGCATACACTTCGTTCATAGGGACGAAGTTGGCGATGTCGCTAAGCAGTACAGTTGTCTTTACCACATTGGCAAGGGTGAGTCCTTCACTTGCAAGGATAGCTTGTGCATTGAGCAATGACTGTCGTGTTTGCTCTTGTATACCACCCTTGGGAAATGCACCTGTAGCAGGGTCAATGGGGAGTTGTCCTGAGAGATAAACGGTAGTGCCTGTAGCGGCGATTCCCTGGCTGTAGGGTCCTATTGCTGCAGGAGCAGCAGTGGTGTTGAGTGCTTGTTTCATTATTGTGAAGTTTTATTATTTTGTTTTTGCAAAGATAGCCAAAAATCTGATAAATGCCATGTAAAATTTTGAGTGTATTAAACTAAATGCTAATTTTGCGGTCACATAACCAATACTAAATATAAAATTTATGAAGCTTAAAAGAATTTTAGCATCACTTGTTCTTGCCGTTGCAACATGCGCAATGGCTTGGGCTACAAGTGTTGTTGTAGACGGAACGCACGTTCGCTTGCGTTTAGGTCCCTCGACCAACCATTCAATCCTTACCGACGGTAGCGGAAACCCTGTATATCCTGCAAAGGGTGCCATCCTTACCTATATTGCCACTGACGGTAATTTCTACAAAGTAAACTACAAAGGCACCGACTGCTATATTTCGCGCGATTTTGCGCATCTGAGTGACAATGCTGAGCCCAGCACAAAGAAAAAAATGGGCCTTGGCGTTACAACAGCTATGGATAAGAAACTTGTGGGCAAGCACATGCTAAGCCTCCAGTGGATTTCGTGGGACTACTTTGGCTCGGTCAATATCACTAAAGACGGTGACAACCGCTACCTGTGTCAGGGCGAACAACTCGACCGCGCCCACAAGGGCGATTACCTCAAGATTGACGGTTACCTGAGCGCAGTTGACGAACTAAATCTCGTGTTTGAAGGTACTATCAGAATGAAGATTTACCACCTCAACGGCGGTGAGGAATACGTGCGCCAGGGTACATTCAACTTCAAGAGCACCCAGGGTCGCAAGTACTGGCGTATGCAGGAGATGGATGGTCCCGACGGTGAGGTTGACTATGTAGATATCTATATGAAGCGCAAGTAATTGTTATATAATACGCAAAAACACACCGGTTTTGCCTCGGGTGAGCCGGTGTAATTATTTGAGATAAACAAGTTTTTGGCGGGTTCGCATATTTTTACTAATTTTGCACCCGGTATTTAGAACTAAAAGATATAAAAATGAAGAAGTATGTATTGGCACTGATGGCCGTTGCAACGGTTGCATCGTGCTGGGCAGCCGAGAAGGTGGTGCCCATTAAATATGGTGACTTTGACCAATGGGTTACACGCAATATCAAGGAAAGTGCTGTGATAGGCGGCGCCGATAAGACAATCTATGAAATAGGTCCCACCAAGACAATAAACGGCGCAAAGGCGTATGTTCCCGCAGGTTCTCCCTGGGCAACAAGTAACGTATATGCCAAGGTTATGGGCGTGGTTAAGACCAGCAACGCCGTTTTCCCCGATGTTCATGGCAGCGGTAAGTGCGTGAAGATGACCACTATGCTCGAGCATGTTAAGGCTGTGGGTATCATTAATATGGATGTACTGGTCAACGGCAGTATCTTCCTGGGTCAGATGTTTGAGCCCGTATCAAGCACCAAGAATCCCTATAGCAAGATGGAGATGGGTGTTCCCTTTACCCAGCGCCCCAAGTATCTGCAGTTTGACTATAAACTCAACGCTCCCACCGGTGACCGCACATATTCGAGCGGTTTCGGTTCGCAGAAGACCATTCGTGGCCGCGACTACTCAGAGGTATTCATCTTACTGCAGCGCCGCTGGGAAGATGCCAAGGGTAATATCCATGCAGCCCGTGTTGGTACAGGTCGCCAGCGTTTCGGTGCGACAACCAACTGGGTGAGCAAGCACCGCATCGCCATATGGTATGGTGATATCACCAACCATGCAGGTTACCAGAAGTACATGGGCCTCATCGACAAGACACGCCCCTACTATGCACGCAACAGCAAGGGTAAGATGGTTCCCGTGATTGAAGAGCAGTGGGACGACGCTGATGCAACTCCCACCCACATGATTTTCATGGCTTCGAGTGGTTGCGGCACAGCCTATGTGGGTACACCCGGTATGACACTGTGGATTGACAACGTCGCCCTCGTCTACTGATGACTCGTTGTTTGGAAACGATATAAAAATGGGTGAATCCATCGGAGGATTCACCCATTTTTGATTTATATATTGTAATTTTTTACTTGAGGCAGAGAAAGAATATCCCTAAGCCAATCGCACATGAATAACGGGATATTTATTATGTTTCCGTTTACTTTCAAGTTCTTCAATGAGAAGCGAAGTTTAATTGTTGGGGAATATTTGTTTTGATATACTTTCAAACTCTGTCCAGATACATTGTCTTCGGCCTTTACTTCAATTGGACGTATTTCTATTTGGTCTTGTATCAAAAAATCAACTTCTGCTTTATTTCCTCTCATGGTCCAATAATGCGGAGCATTGAACCCCTGAGCCAATAACGAACCGAGAACAAAGTTTTCGGCCATTGCTCCCTTGAATTCTTTAAGAAGGTTACCTTTTGATATAACAGCCTCAGGTGGCAATTCGGCCATAGTACGGAGTATTGCCTGGTCAAGCATATAAATCTTGAATGCTGTTGTGTCTTCGTAATGTTTCAAAGGTAATTGTGGTGTTTCGGTCACAAAAACACGATATACCATTCCTGATAACACAAGCCAGTCGAGGGCCGACTCATATTCACGGGCTCTTGCGCCTTCTCGTACTACCCTAAAAACAAACTTCTTGTTTTCGCGTGATAATTGAGAAGGTATGCTACGCCATATTTCTCTGATTTTCGGAATATCTTTTGATTCAACATGCTTTGTGAAGTCAAATTCATAGGATTTCTTGAGGTCGGAAAGTGCTGCTTCTACTTTTTCCATACCTGCTCCGTCAAGCATGAGACTACAAGGCAACGGGAGACCTCCACACACTTGATAGCGTCGATATTGTTCCGTCAGTTTGTTGAATAATATCTCAGGCAGAGGTTCTAAATCTGATAAACGAGATTCCAGTTGGTTCATGAGATTGGTATCACTCATCCGTAAATACTCACGGAATGTAACAGGATACATCTCTATGAAGTTGACTTTACCCACAGGGAAAGTGTCGTTGTTGCGTAAAGAATCTTCGCTCTTCTTTTTTTTATTTATGGCAATACCAAGTAATAAACCAGCTGCGATTACATGGTAGCCTGGAGCATCCTCCTTGAAGTATTTTAGTGAATTGAGGGCGGCTTTACATTCCTGAATCTCGTCGAAAAAGATGAGCGTTTCATTCTCCAGAATCGGGACATTGGTATATAGTTCCAGTTCGCTAATAATGCGTTTTACATCTTTTGTCGACTCAAAAATACTTTTTAATTCTTGTTGCTTGTCAAAATTAAAAATGGCAATGTGCTTGTAGTGGGTTTGCCCAAATTCGGTTACGGTCCACGACTTGCCAATCTGCCTTGCTCCTTGAACGATCAACGGAGAGCGGTCGCTTTCGTTCTTCCAGTTTTCGAGTTTACTGATTATTTCTCTTGTAATTATCATAACTATGAGATTTGCTTAGGTGCAAAGGTACAAAAAAAAACGCAAAATCACATATTAGCTCATAAAAATGTGATAAATTTCACATAATTCGCATCTAAAACGTGATTTTATATATTTTTGTGAACTATAATGGGTCTATAAATATGGTTTGCCTCAATGGTTATATTAAGGTAATGACTTATGGATTTATTACTATATCCAGTTGTTGGATTCTCTCTGTATCCCATATGGAAAATTAAAAGGTATTACCTATAATCCATAGATTCACCCCTATTTTATGCATATTGGCCGTGAAGTTTTGTCTTTATGGTTGAAAATATGTAACTTTGCGATATATACGGGCACACGCCCGTATGTGTTGATTTTCTACCTTAAGAACTGATAGGATATGTTAGCAAAGACTGTAGGCGCTGCGGTGCAGGGTATAGATGCGATAAAGGTCGACATCGAAGTGTCGGTCGATTGGGGTTCGGGATTTGTAATCGTGGGCCTTCCCGATACTGCCGTGAAAGAGAGTGGCGAACGCGTGCGCTGTGCCATAGGGCAGGCGGGCTACGACTTCCCCAACAAGAATGTGGTGATAAACCTCTCCCCTGCCGACATCAAGAAGGAGGGCTCGGCCTATGACCTTCCGCTTGCAGTAGGAATCCTTGCTGCCGATGAGAAAATATCTACAGATAGGTTGAGCCGCTATATGCTTATGGGCGAGTTGTCGCTTGACGGAAGCATTCGCGATGTTAAGGGTGCTCTGCCCATGGCTATCGTAGCACGTGAACTCCACCTT
>DCGA01000173.1:5866-8651 GCA_002314465.1 bacterium UBA1790
AACATACAGCAGGTGATAGGTTTCTTGAATGGAGAAACCGAACTTGAACCGACCGTTGTAGACACTCGTGCCGAGTTTGCCCGCGCCCAGGGACAATTTCCCTACGACTTCAGCGAGGTGAAAGGCCAGGAGAATGTGAAACGCGCCTTTGAGGTAGCCTGTGCCGGAGGACATAATATTCTTATCATGGGTAGTCCTGGCTCAGGTAAATCGATGATGGCCAAGCGTCTGCCCTCAATCATGCCCCCTCTCAGCCTGAGCGAGGCTCTTGAGACAACCAAGATACACTCGGTTGCCGGCAAACTGCCTGGCGGCACAACGCTCATGACAACACGTCCTTATCGCTCGCCCCACCACACCATTTCGCCCGTTGCCCTCGTGGGTGGCGGCTCCTATCCTACCCCCGGCGAGATAAGCCTTGCCCACAACGGAGTGCTGTTCCTCGATGAGCTACCCGAGTTCAACCGCAGCGTGCTTGAGGTTATGCGCCAGCCGCTTGAGGACCGCCATATCTCTATCTCTCGCGCCAAGTATGCCGTTGACTATCCCGCTTCGTTCATGCTCGTGGCAAGTATGAACCCGTGTCCGTGCGGCTATTACGGCCATCCTACCAAGCCATGCATCTGCACCGAGCATCAGCGCATGCATTACATGGGTAAGATAAGTGGATCTTTGCTTGATCGCATTGACCTGCATATAGAGGTACAGCCTGTGGACTTCGACCAAATTTCATCGCAGCAACCCGGTGAACCCAGTGCAGCCATTCGCGAGCGCGTGGTTATGGCGCGTGCCTTGCAGACCGAGCGTTTCAAGGACCATAAGGGTATACACTGCAATGCACAGATGACACCTTCACTCATTCACCAGTATGCCGAGCCCGACGCGGCAGGACTGGAGCGTCTGCGTGTGGCTATGACCCGCACCGGAATGAGCGCTCGCGCTTACGACCGTATATTGAAAGTGGCACGTACCATCGCCGACCTCGACGGCAGTGCAGCGGTGCTGCAGCACCACATTATGGAAGCAATTAGTTACCGTAACCTCGACCGCAGCACATGGGCCGGCGGCTCACCGTTTTGAGTAAAATCCCAAAGGAAGAATGAGCAACAAAGACGTTGTAGATTATTATGATAAGATTGCCGGCACTTATGACGAGAGTCGGTTCAACAACAGTTAAGGCACTTAAAATATGGTATATTCGGATAATCTTCCGAGTAAGATTTACGTATTATTGGATATTTTATACAAAAACATTTTGGTAATTGAATTAATATCTGTAACTTTGCAATGATATGTAAGAAAAAATGACTTGTACAATTAATTTTGTACAAGGATGTTATGCGTAATAAAACTTAAGAGCGAATATAATATATGGAACGAGTATTCAAGCGTAAACTATACAACCGTCTTTTAGAATGGAAGCAGGTTAAGAATGGCAAGACTGCAATACTGATAGAGGGTGCACGCCGTGTTGGGAAATCAACACTTGTTGAGCAGTTTGCCAAAAATGAGTACGAATCATATATCCTGATAGATTTTAATGAGGCGTCAACAGAAGTAAAGTCTCTTTTTAATGACTTGATGAACAAGGATTACCTGTTCCTTCAGCTTCAGTCATTATATAATGTTGTTCTCAAAGAAAGAAAGTCTGTTATTATATTTGACGAAGTTCAGAACTGCCCCTTAGCAAGGCAGGCAATAAAGTATCTTGTAAAAGATGGACGTTATGACTACATAGAGACAGGTTCACTCATCAGCATTAAGAAAAACACTAAGAATATCACTTTGCCAAGCGAAGAAGATCGTGTAACGCTTTATCCCATGGATTATGAGGAGTTTTGTTGGGCTATGGGAGATGAGACAACAGTATCGTTGCTACGCACTTTCTACGATAAAAAGATGCCGTTGGCCAGTGCTCATCGTTTCAAGATGCGTGATTTCAGACTTTACATGTTGGTGGGCGGAATGCCACAAGCGGTTAACGCTTATCTTGAAACCAATAATTTCAGTATGGTTGACCTTGCAAAGCGAAGCATAATTCAACTGTATCTGGATGATTTTCAAAAACTTGATCCAACAGGACGCCTGGAAACATTATTCAAAGAGATTCCTTCTCAATTGAGTCAGACGAGCAACCGCTTCAAACCATATGCTATTCTTGGTGATGTTGATGCTGATAAGTTGATGGAGTTACTCAAAGACCTCGAGGACAGCAAAACGGTATTGTTCTCTTACCATTCAAACGAACCAAACGTGGGAATGTCGCTGACAAAGGATATTTCGAAATTCAAAGTGTTCTGTACAGATACAGGTCTTTTTGTTACGCTTGCATTCTGGGATAAAGACATCACCGAAAATATCATTTATCAAAAATTGCTGAATGATAAACTCAGTACGAATCTGGGGTATGTTTACGAGAATATCATTGCTCAAATGCTGGCCTCGGCCGGGAATGGACTGTTCTATTATACGTGGGCAAAGGACAAAACCCATAATTATGAGATTGACTTTTTACTGTCTCGCGGAACTAAGCTGCACCCTATTGAAGTAAAGTCTTCGGGATATAACAGCCACACCTCACTTGATAAATTCTGCGAGAAGTATTCCGGTGTGGTTGGTAGGCGGTATCTTATTTACACCAAGGATGTGAAGAAAGACGAGCAAACGCTTCTTCTTCCTGTATATATGACCCCATTTTTGTGATTACTAAATACGAGGTCGAAGTTGCCACGAGTTTACTGATAATAAACCTAAAAGGATAATGAGCAACAAAGACGTTGTAGAT
>DCGA01000173.1:8686-10485 GCA_002314465.1 bacterium UBA1790
ACGAGAGTCGGTTCAACAACAGTTACGGTCGGTTTATAGATGCCGAGGAACGTCGTATACTTGACAAATTGTTTGCTGGCGGCGGTGAATGTGTGAGGCTTGAGATAGCCTGCGGCACGGGCCGTCTCACCAATTATGCCACCCACGGCCTTGATGCAAGCGGCGAGATGATGGCATATGCCCGCGAGCGACACCCTGATGTGCAATTTACCCAAGCGTCGGCCACCGATACAAAGTATGCTGATGAATCATTTGACGATGTTTATACCTTCCACTTGCTCATGCACCTCGACAGAGCCACTATCGAGGAAATATTCAAGGAGGTGCACCGCATTCTCAAGCCTGGCGGGCGGTTTATCCTTGATATCCCGTCGCGCAAGCGCAGGGAATTGTTGCATCACAAACAGGCATCGTGGCACGGAGCTACGCAACTCGACAGCGGTGATATTACCGACATCGCCGGCGATGGTTTTATCGTGAAGCAAAGTTTCGGCATCATGATGCTTCCCGTTCACAAACTACCCCAAAGCATACGCAAGCCCTTGATAGGAGTAGATTATGCCCTTGCCAACGGTTGGCTCAAGGAGTATAGTTCCTATCTTGTATATGAACTGGTTAAGAAATAAGAGTTATGGCTAAGAAACTATTTTGCGAGATAAGCCCGTTCACTTATGCCATATCGCGGTATAAAGAGGTGTTGAAGCGCCACATCAAGAATCTTCTTAGTGGCGACAAGCACGCTGCACGGAAAACCGAGACGAGGCTTCCTGTTGTCGTTTCGAGCCACTCGGGCAACATGATAAAGCGTGGCCCTGGCATTGACTCGGTGCTGCAGCAAAACAAGGCCGACAACATACGCCTTGCCTGCAGTCGCATCAACGGCCTTATTATTGAGCCTGGCGAGGTGTTCTCGTTTTGGCGTCATGTGGGCAAGACATCCAAGCGCAATGGATTTGCCGAGGGGCGCGTGATTGTCAACGGGCGTCTGGTGGCGGGCGTGGGCGGCGGGTTGTGCAACCTTGCCAATACCATCCACCTGCTTGTGCTTGACAGTCCCATGACGGTTACCGAACTGCACCATCACTCGGATGCTCTGGCTCCCGACCCCGATGGGGTGCGTATCCCTTACAGTGCGGGTACATCGGTCACTTACAACTATCTGGACTACTGTTTCAAGAACGAAACGAGCCAACCCGTACAGTTGCTCACATGGTGCGATGGTGACGATCTGCATGCCGAGTTGCGCACTACTGAACAGTTCCCCTGCACCTATCGCCTTGTAGAAGAAGGACACCATTTCCACAAGGAAGAGAACGGCAAGTTCTATAGGATATCGAAGATATACCGCGAGGTAATAGACCGAAAGACTGGAGAAGTGGTGAAGAAAGAACTCAAGTGGGACAACCACTCCAGGGTGATGTTTGACTATTCGCTCATCCCTGAGGACCAAATTATGTGATAGTTAAGTAAAAATAGAGTGGTGGAACCTGTATAGGCCCACTACTCGGTGTTTTATACGGGCCCTGTTGCGAAAAATGCGGTAAATAGTACTACTATTTCGGCGAAAAGTGCTAACTTTGCTACATAACACAGAACGCCTATGATTAACAAGAAAACAAGAGAGCAGATTATTGCACTCATGAACCGTGAGGTGGTGCCTGCCATCGGGTGTACCGAGCCTATGGCGGTGTCGCTGTGTGTGGCTCGCGCAACCGAAGCAATGGGTATTGTCCCCGAGTCGATAGAGGTGCTGCTAAGCGCCAACATGCTGAAGAACGCCATGGGTGTGGGTATCCCCG
>DCGA01000173.1:10490-11353 GCA_002314465.1 bacterium UBA1790
TATGGTGGGACTTCCCATCGCCATTGCCCTGGGAGCACTCATCGGCAAGAGCGAGTATGGCCTAGAGGTGTTGCGTGACGTTACCCCCGAAGCTGTGGAGCAGGCAAAGCAATACCTTGACAAACTTATTCTCAAGATAGGTCTTAAAGAAGACTGCCCCGACAAACTCTACATAGAGGTAAGAGCGTGCTCTTATGTGAGCATGTCTACCGCAATCATTGCGCGCGAACACACCCATTTCACCTATGTGTCGCGTGCCCGCAAGGACGGTGATGAGGAGATATTGCTCAACAAGCCGCTTGGCGAGGCCGAGGAAGGCGAAGAGGAAAAAGAGTTGGACCTGCGCACAGTCTATGACTTTGCCACTACTGCCCCACTCGAGGAACTTGAGTTTATCAAGGAAGCCCGTCGCCTTAACGAGAACGCTTCGCGCGAGGCATTGAAGGGAAATTATGGCCATTCGTTAGGCAAGACGCTCTCGCGCCCGCTGGGTAAGGGTATTATGGGCGATTCTATATTCAGCCACATCCTTTCGGCTACATCATCGGCTTGCGACGCCCGCATGGCGGGAGCCCCCATCCCCGTGATGAGCAACTCGGGGTCGGGCAACCAGGGCATCTCATGTACCATGCCCGTTGTGGTGTTTGCCGAGGAGAATCATAACACCGAGGAGGAACTCACGCGTGCTCTCATCCTCTCGCATCTCACCGCGATATACATCAAGCAGTCGCTAGGCAAGTTATCGGCGCTGTGTGGATGCGTGGTAGCATCTACCGGCTCGGCATGTGGTATCACCTATCTCATGGGCGGCAACTACGACCAAGTTGCCTACTCGGTGAAGAACATGATTGCCAACCTTGCCG
>DCGA01000173.1:11373-11603 GCA_002314465.1 bacterium UBA1790
TTGCCGGAATGGTGTGTGACGGAGCCAAGCCGTCGTGTGCGCTCAAGGTGAGCAGCGGCGTTTCGACCGCAGTGCTGAGTGCCATGCTTGCTATCCAAAACCGCTATGTAACCAGCGTGGAAGGACTCATCGAGGACGATGTGGACCGCTGCATACACAACCTCACGCGCGTGGGCAGTGTGGGTATGGACGAGACCGACCGCACGGTGCTCGACATCATGACCCATAAG
>DCGA01000031.1:0-172 GCA_002314465.1 bacterium UBA1790
AACAAGAAGAAAGCTACTAAATAATAATTAAGTATGGCAAAAAAGACAGTCGCAGCAAAGAAGAGAGTTGTTAAGGTTGACGGTGTAGGTCAGCTTCACGTGCATTCTTCTTTCAACAACATCATTGTGTGCCTCGCTAATGGTGAGGGACAGGTTATTTCATGGTCTTCAG
>DCGA01000031.1:253-387 GCA_002314465.1 bacterium UBA1790
GTGCAAAGGTTGCTTACGACCTTGGCCTGCGTAAGGTGAAGGCGTATGTAAAAGGTCCTGGTAACGGACGTGAGTCAGCTATCCGCACCATCCACGGTGCTGGTATCGCAGTAACCGAGATTATCGACGTTACT
>DCGA01000031.1:417-1036 GCA_002314465.1 bacterium UBA1790
CTCCCAAGAGAAGAAGAGTATAATATTTTTGGCTATATTACCACTTATTAATCTCTTGAATTAATTACATTTTTTATTTTTCGCGAATCTCCTTACAGTGATTGGATTGCAATCTACAACAACCTCTCTGCAATCGCGGCTGCACTGTGGCGATTCCACAACACAACTTTAATTATTTAGAAAAAAATGGCTAGATATACCGGTCCAAAATCTAAAATCGCTCGCAAGCTTGGTGAACCCATCTTTGGAGAAGATAAGAATTTCGCTAAGAGAAATTATCCTCCCGGCCAGCATGGTGCCAACAAGAGAAGAAAACTCTCAGAGTACGGTACACAGCTTCGCGAAAAACAAAAAGCAAAATACACCTATGGTGTCCTCGAGCGTCAGTTCCGCAACCTCTTCAAGAAGGCTAGTGCGGCTAAGGGCGTAACTGGTGAGAACCTCCTTCAGCTCCTCGAGCAGCGTCTCGATAACGTAGTTTATCGTCTGGGTATCGCTCCCTCACGCGCAGCCGCTCGTCAGCTCGTTCTTCATCGTCACATCACTGTTGACGGTGGCGTGGTAAACATTCCTTCTTATAATGTTACTCCCGGCCAGGTTATCGCTGTACGCGAGAAAT
>DCGA01000031.1:1100-7352 GCA_002314465.1 bacterium UBA1790
GGTTTCAACCACAGCAAGTACCCCTGGATCGAGTGGGATGAGAGCGTAAAGGGTGGCAAGTTACTTCACCTGCCCCAGCGCGAAGATATTCCCGAGAACATTAAGGAACAGTTGATCGTCGAGTTGTATTCTAAACAGTAAAATAATAACAATCCATGGCTATTTTAGCATTTCAGAAACCCGACAAGGTGCTCATGCTCGAAGCCGACAGCACCTTTGGCAAGTTCGAGTTCCGTCCTCTGGAGCCTGGCTACGGTGTTACCATTGGTAACGCATTGCGCCGCATCCTCCTTTCTGGACTCGAGGGCTTTGCTATTTGCGACATCCGCATTGAGGGTGTTTTGCACGAGTTTGCAACTATCCCCGGTGTGAAGGAAGACGTTACTAACGTAATCCTTAACCTCAAGAAGGTTCGCCTCAAAAGAATCGTTGAGGACATCGAGACAGAGAAGGCAACAGTGAAGGTTTCAGGCCAGGATGTGTTTAAAGCTGGTGATATCGGTAAGGTTCTCAGTGGTTTCGAGGTGCTCAATCCTGAGCTCGAGATTTGCCACGTAGATCCTTCTACCGGTTTCCAGATTGAACTTAACATTAATAAGGGTAGAGGTTATCTGCCCGCTGAGGAGAACGTAAAGGCTAACAATCCCATCGATGTGATTGCTATCGACTCTATCTACACTCCCATTATTAATGTGAAAACATCGGTAGAAAACTACCGCGTGGAACAGAAGACCGACTACGAGAAACTTATACTTGAAATTACAACCGACGGTTCTATCCATCCTAAGGAGGCACTGAAGGAAGCTGCTAAGATTCTTATCCAGCACTTCATGCTCTTCAGCGACGAGAAAATCGCGATTGATGTTGAACAAGGCAACGGCGTTGAGGAATTTGACGAGGAAGTACTGCACATGCGTCAACTTCTCAAGACCAAGCTCACTGAGATGGATCTTTCAGTTCGTGCTCTTAACTGCCTCAAGTCGGCCGAGGTTGAAACCCTTGGCGAACTTGTTGTCTTCAACAAGAACGACTTGCTCAAGTTCCGTAATTTCGGTAAGAAGTCACTTTCAGAGCTCGAAGAGTTGCTTGCCAACCTCGGCCTCTCATTCGGACTGGATATTTCAAAGTATAAATTAGAAAAAGAGTAATTAACGATGAGACATAATAAGAAATTCAACCACTTAAGCCGCAAGAAAGCTCACCGCGACGCGCTGATGTCAAATATGACAACTTCTCTTATCCTGCATAAGAGAATCTTCACTACTCTTGCTAAGGCTAAGGCTCTCCGCGTTTTCGCTGAGCCCATCATCAACCGCGCAAAGGACAACACTACTGCTTCGCGCCGCGTTGTTTTCAGCTATCTCCAGAGCAAAGAGGCTGTAACTGAGTTGTTCACTAACATCGCTGCTAAGATCGCCGACCGTCCCGGTGGATACACTCGTATCCTCAAGCTGGGTAACCGTCTCGGTGACAACGCTAAGACTTGCTTTATTGAGCTCGTTGACTATAACGAGGCAATGCTCCAGGCTAAGGCTGAAGAGAACAGCGCTAAGAAGAAGACCACTCGCCGCAGCCGTCGTTCAACCAAGAAGGTTGACGCTCCCGTTGCTGAGGAGGTTAAGGAAGCAACTGCAGAGTAAGGCCACGCCTTATTCGCAATCTCAGATAAGAATTCTGAAACAATTCAATATGAATCACTCCTTGTTTTCCATGAGGAGTGATTCTTTTTTATTATCGCCCCGTTTTGGGCTATATGAAACCATTAACAGATTAACCACATTCACCCGATGAGAATCCTACTACTATTGCTTGCCATCATTGCTCTACTGGCTCCTACTGCAGTTCATGCTGTTGAGGCCAATTCTGTTACTGTCTCAGCGCTTAGGGGCGATGCCGATGGCAATGGTTCGGTCGATGTATCTGATGTCAATGCAATTATCAATGTTATGCTGGGTAAGAGAACCGTTGATGATTATTCAGGTAACTGCGATATCAACAACAACGGAGAGGTAGATGTCGCCGACTTGAATTGTGTAGTTAACATCATAATGAATCCATCGCCTGCAGGCAATCGCATCTGCCTTGCCTATGCTCCCTATTATCGCTCGAGACTGCCGCGTGCCGACCTTGTTACGCATATTAACTTTGCGTTTGCCGAGGTGTATGTGCGTAATAACGTTTACCAGGGCTTTAAGCTTCAGGGCGATAATAACCTGACCGCATTTAAGAAGGTATTGGCATTGCGTGAACAGAACCCCGATATTCAGATACTATTGTCGTTTAGTCACACTGTTGTCAACGGCGACAATAAGCAGGACGGAGGTTTCAGTGCCATTGCCGCAAGCGAAACCAACCGCAAAAAGTTTGCCGAGGACTGTGTTGCGTTTATGGTTAAATGGAACATCGACGGTATCGACCTTGATTGGGAAATGCCGGGTTTGTCGTGGAGTGGGGCAGCGTGTGACACCGAAAACGACACCGACAACTTCACGCTTCTCGTTAAGCAGATGCGTGAAACATTCGGTAGCAAATACCTCATCACTTTTGCCGGTTATGTCAAGGACAAGAGAAGGCAGAGTTCGGGCACGGGGTGGAAATTCTTTGACTTGAAAGCAGTTAAACCCTACATTGACTGGGTAAACATAATGACTTACGACCTCGACGACGCCTCAAGTGGCCACCGTGGCTTCCACAATGGCGTAAAGAGTTCAACTTCTTACTGGGATATCGAACGCACAATGGCCGAGTATACTGCTGCGGGATATGATTCTACACAGATTGTGATAGGCATACCGTTCTATTTGCGCCATAGTTTTGACGAATCGCCTTCGGCCATCGATTATTGTAACTTTTATCGTTATCCCGAGTCTATAGGGTATAACTACAACAACTGGGACGAGGATGCAATGTGTCCGTATGTAACATTAAACGGTACGTTCTACGGCTCTTATGATAATGTCGTGAGCATTGCTGCTAAGGGCGAGAAATACATTGGCGGAGGGCGTGTGCGCGGACTCATGTATTGGGATGCCGGCGCCGATGACATTGATTATACGCTTGCCTCGGCATGCTGGAAAGCCGTTACTAAAAGATATAACACAAAATAATAGCTATGAAAAGACTGTTAGCACTTTCGTTTATTATCACTGTGTGTGCCATGAGCGTGAGCGCCGGCGCTTGGATTCGCATTAACCAGTTGGGTTATTTGCCCCGAGCGAGTAAGGTTGCCGTACTCATGAGCAATGACAAGGTTGGTGTCGATGAATTTCAGATTGTAGACGCTAATTCGGGTAGGGTAGTTGCCGTTTTTTATAATGGAATTACCGCCTCGGGCGAACTCAAGCACATGAAGTCTACTTATCGCCTCGATTTTTCTAATTTCAGAATGTCCGGGTCTTATTATATCGCAGTCAAGGGCATTGCCAAGTCGCCTGTATTTAAGATTGATGCCGGAGTGTATGATGGCACTGCCGACTTTGTGCTCAACTACATGCGTCAGCAGCGCTGCGGCTTTAATCCGTTCATGCGTGATAGCTGCCATCAGAAGGACGGCTATATACGTTACCATCCCACCAAGGAAGGCCAGCACATAGATGTGCGTGGCGGTTGGCACGATGCCGCCGACCTCTTGCAATACACAACCACATCGGCCAACGCTATATACCAGATGATGTTTGCCTACCAGCAGAACCCTACGGTATTCAAGGACGAATACCAGGCCAATGGACTTAAGGGCACTAATGGCATTCCTGATATCATAGATGAGATTTACTGGGGACTTGACTGGCTCGACCGAATGAATCCCGAGAAAGGCGAACTCTACAACCAGATAGCCGATGACCGTGACCACATTGGCCAGAAACTACCGGCCAACGATCCCTCCGACTATGGATATGGTCCTAATAACGGCCGCCCTGTTTATTTCGTTAACGGCAAGCCCCAGCAGCGAGGCAAATTCATGAACGCTACTATGGGCGGCGCAAGCACTGCAGGCAAGTTTGCAAGCGATTTTGCTCTTGGCTCTGCTATCCTTCGCCCGTTCTATCCCGAGTTTGCTGCTAAAATAGGTGCCAAGGCTGCCGATGCCTATCAGGTAGGCCTCGACATGCCAGGCAATGCGCAGACAGTCTCGGTGGTATCGCCTTATATATATGAAGAAGACAACTGGGTCGACGATATGGAACTGGGTGCAGCCGAACTCTACTGGATGACACGCGACAAGAAATACATCACCCAAGCTATGGAATATGGCCGCCGCGAACCCATCACGCCGTGGATGGGAGCCGACAGCGCACGCCACTACCAGTGGTATCCGTTCCTCAACATGGGGCATTATCAGCTTGCCAAGATGGCCCGTGCCAACGACAACGAACGTCTTGCCAAGGAATTCATCTCTAATCTTCGCACAGGTCTACAGCGCACCCTCGACCGCGCTCATGCCACGGGCAATCCGTTCCTGTGGGGCGTTCCCGGTATATGGTGCAGCAACAACCTCACAACCGCTTTGCTCACCCAGTGCATCCTTTATCGCACTCTCACCGGCGACGATGCCTTTGTAGAGATGGAGGGCTCGTTACGCGACTGGCTCTTCGGGTGCAATCCGTGGGGAACGAGTATGGTGGTCGAGCTCCCGGCCGATGGTGTGTATCCTCATGCACCACACAGCAATTATGTGTTCCAGAAGATAGGCATGCCCACTGGTGGCCTTGTCGACGGTCCTGTTTACTCGTCGATATTCAATAGCCTGAAGGGCGTGAACCTTACCGACGATATGCCCCACGTGGTATCTAACGCCTACGAGGAGTTCCAGCCAGGTGATGTGGTATATCACGACGTGACACACGATTACAGCACCAACGAGCCTACAATGGACGGTACAGCATCTCTCACCTTCCCGCTGTCGTTTTACCAGATGGAGGGCGCTTCGCAGCGTTGACATTTGTATTGTTGGGGATTTTTTGTTACCTTTGCTTCGTAAAAACATAAAAATATGAAAAAGCTGATATCATTATTTGTTGCTGCATTGATTGCTTGTGCGGTTTCGGCAAGCGCTGCATCAATCCAGCAAATGCGTTTCCACTGTGATAAAGACACAATCAAGATTAACGAACTGCTCAAGAAAGGATATGAGTCGGGGTTGAAGACGCCCAACGAACTTGTCGTTTTTTATGCTTTCCAACTCCTGGGAACTCCCTATGTGGCTCACACCCTTGAGGGCGAGCAGGAGATGCTCACTATCAACATCGACCAACTCGATTGCACTACATTCGTCGAGACCCTCTATGCGCTCACACGCACCACGCTCAACGGTCGTGACTCATGGCGCGACTATGCGTCTAACCTCGAGAACTTGCGTTACCGCAATGGTGAGATGACCGACTACTCGAGCCGTCTTCACTACATCAGCGAGTGGATTGTAAACAATCGTGGTCGTGGCAATCTCGTTGAGGCAACTCCCGATATCCCCACAGCCGACTATCTGGTGAAGAATATCAATTTCATGACTACCCACAAGGACAACTATGCTTCGCTCAAGGACAATCCCGAGATGGTTGAGAATATTCGCAAGTATGAGGGTGGCTATCGCAACCACCGCATGCCTTATGTCAAGAAGCAGTGGCTCAACCGCAAGGACGTGAAAGCCGCATTCAAGGCTGGCGATTTTGTTGGCTTGGTGACTAAAATCGAGGGTCTGGATATTTCTCACCTTGGTATAGTATATAAGGACGAAAACGGACAGATATATTTACTCGACGCTTCGATGAGTGGCGGTAAGGTCCAGCTCGAGAAAGAAAGTATGTTTGAAATGCTGCGCCACAGCAAGAATAACCTCGGTTTGCGAGTTTTCCGCATTATGGAATAACATTATATTATATATAAATGTAGTAGGGGAGAGCCTTAGTGGTTCTCCCTTTTTTGCCTAAAGTTTTCGCGTGAAAAATATTTTTCACATTTATTTTTCAATCCATCAGGCGATTATGCAAGTTGTCTGAAAAAACTTTAAAAAAAAGTTGCGAAATATTTTGCCCATTCAAAAAAATGTAGTAATTTTGCATCGATTTTGCGCCTTACGGGGCGCGGGAGCGCCAATGAAGAGATCATTGAAATGCTTTGCAACAACGTAGTACAAGGAGCTAGTATAGAGATATAGTAGTCTCCGTCAAGATTCTTGACAGGTACAACCTAATGAATAGAGCAGCCATCAGGCCGGGAAAAAGGTTCGGAGTCGTCTTCTAATTTTAATTTCTGAAA
>DCGA01000174.1 GCA_002314465.1 bacterium UBA1790
GGGACCGTTGTTAACGCAATTGAGGACATAGATGAGAATGTTCTTGTCTTTGCGTTCGCAATACCCGACAATGCCGCCAGTGTTATCGCCGGTGGCGGTAACCTTAGCCTCGTTGCGGCAATTATCAACCTTTACGTAGTAGCAGGCTAGGCCCACGATGCCACCGCAGTTTGAGTCTGAATTGAATTTGTTGTCGGCCTTGATGGTTCCGTTTACTGTGCACGATATGATTTCGCATTTTTCAACGTAGCCCGCAACACCACCGGCAGCGTCATATTTTGTACTGGTAACATCGGCGTTAACGGTACAGTTGCTTATCGTGCCGTTTCCGTTCTTGCCCTTGTAGTAGCCCACAATACCGCCGGTATATTCCTTGGCATTTACCTTGCCGCTGAATTCACAGTCGGTAATCACGCAATCCTCGGCATATCCTACTATACCACCGGCATAGTAGTCGTCGCAACTGGTAATCTCGGCATTGATGATTTTGCAATTGGTGATTCGGCACACATCGCCCAGGTCGTTGTAGTGTCCCAATGCTTTTCCTGCAATGCCGCCGGTGTATTCCTTGGAGTTTACCTTGCAGTTGAGAAGGGTCACATTCTCGACGGTGGAATTGCGCATTTCACGTGCGACGCCTCCAAACACGCTATCCTCGTTGTCGGCATCAAATGCGGCGCCCTCAATGGTGAGGTTTTTTACCGTTGCGCCCCACAGACGCGTGAACAAGCCCCAGCTGTGGGTACACAGGATGTTCCTGATGGTATGGCCGTTACCGTCGAATGTGCCGGTGAAGGCATAGTCTATAGCCGGGTTGTTTCCATCAAATGATTCAAAGCGAACTCCGTGTCCGTCCAGGTCACAGTCAAGGACAATGTGGGCATCGGGGTGTTCTAAGATATACATTCCCAGATCTTCGGGCTTCTCTGATGTCCAGTGTACAATGTTGCTGGTCGGGTTGATACCCCACGAACTGATGGCGCACAACATCATTGCCAAGAATAGCAGCGGTTTCAGATAATTGACTTTACTTATCATAACGATAATCTTTACTGGGGGGAACGGTGCTGTCGCCCTGTGGGGCGGGGAACGCGGTTCCGGGTGGTTTAGGTTTTTATTTCATCAGGTTTGCCCGGTATGTAATACCGGGGAGCAAATAATGTGCAAAGATAGATAAAACCACGTTTATGGGCAAGTTTTTCGGTGTATTTCCCTTGTCCTTGAACAAAAAGTGTGAGGGTATGCCAAGTCTCAGGCACACCCCCACACGGTTGTGTATATATTTCAGTGCTTATTCCTCGTCTTCCTGATACTCAAGGATGTCTCCGGGCTGGCAGTCGAGCGCCTTGCATATTGCGTCGAGGGTTGAGAACCTCACTGCCTTGGCCTTGCCGGTCTTGAGGATTGAGAGGTTGGCGAGCGTGAGGCCCACCTTTTCCGATAGCTCGTTGAGCGACATCTTGCGCTTTGCCATCATTACGTCTAAGTTTACTATTATGCTCATAACAAAAATCAGATTGCAAGTTTACTGTCTTCGTAGGCGTTGAGCGCCAACTTATAGAACACCGACACTACCATGATTACAAGCGGCAGCACTATTGTNNATCTGATGTCAGCACTAGTTCGCGCTGTGCCGCCAGGAAAATGTGACGGTTAGTGTCAAACAGTTCGTAGAAAAATCCCAGTCCGGCCATAGCATAGAGCAGGTGGCAGTTGGCGCGGTTGAACACGGTGTCGCTGCTTATGCCCTTGAGGCTCTTGTACAGGAATACAAATATCATTGTGAGCATTGCGGCTGTGGTGAAGATGTAGCCCAGCAGGGCAACCCACTGCACGGGAACGATGTCGGGGTCGTCGGTAATCCACTGCACTGGGGCGATGTCAATGCCCAAGTACACTTCAAAGTTGATGATTCCTGCAAAGCGCAGCACCCTCAGGACGAATATTACTGCCCACATGCTCCACAGTGCCATTGCGACGAGGCATGCTATCTTGCTCGATTTCAACATTTTCTTATCCATGATTGTTTTATTTTTTAAAAAGAATTATCTGGAGAATCATTATGATGCTCATTACAAAATAGGTTATAGTCATCTTTGTTGTATATTAAATGGTGAGTTCTTGTTCTTCCTTGAGTTGGCGCGCGATTCTGAAAATCTGGCCTATGAGCAGCATGCCGATACCTGCGAGCAATACTGTGCCGCTGGGATAAGCGGGGAATGACACAATATAGTCGGTGAACTGATACAGACTCACGTTGTGCAGGTAGTTGCCTAATGATATGAATCCTGTGTTGACATAATGTAATATGAGTAATGCTCCGCAGCATCCCAGTCGTTTCTCCATGCGCGCATCGAAAATCTCGTTACGGTTTACCGAAAGGATGATTTTTACAAAGATTGTAAAGATTGTGATAACCACAATGCAAGAGAGGATTCCCAGTACGGGCATCGCGAAGTTAAACAAAGTGTGGTCGCGGCGGTTTTCTTTAGGGGCATTGATGGTTGCAACGTTGATTTGGACTTTCTCCATCTGGCCGGTTTTCTCGTTCTTAATCTCATGGGTGAATTTCATAGGAGAACCTTTGGGAAGGAGGCCAACGTTTGTCACTACGCCTTCTATTTTGGTCTCTTTCATCTCGGATGCATTGAAGCCTTGTAAAAATCCTGAACCGAAAGCGCCTAACATGGGAACTGCTGTAATAAATACTAATGCAATAAGCATTATCACGCATAAAAGGTTAAATCTCTTTTTCATAATTTGTCTTTTAGTATTGTTGTTTTCTTTGTTTTATTGATTAACGATAAATTTTTATGCTGCAAAGATAAATGCAAAAACAATTCGCTCCAAACAATTCGCTAAAAATTTATTGTAAAACGATAAAATTTAACTTTTGTTTGCAATTTACTCCCTTTTTAGGCCCGTTTAGGCGTTTTATCGGTCAAAAGTGTCCCGGCAAATGCGATGCATGAAAAAAGCCAGCCCTGCAGCATGTGCTCTGCGGGGCCGGCTCGGGTTATTGAAGGGAAATAGTTATTTCTTTTCGTCGGGTTTTTGTTCCTTGCCCATGAGTATGTCGACGAGGGGTTTGTCCTTGAAGTCGTGCTTGAGCTGGTCCCAGAAGCCGAAGTCGGCGTCGTAGCACCATGTGCACCATGCCACGTGGTTCTCGTTGAATACCGAAATCATGTCGCGGGTCCACTTGTAGGCAAGTTCGCGGTCAACGGGCTCGTATACGCCCCACTCGCCGCAGAAGAGCTGCAGGTCATATTTCTTGGCAACCTCGATGGCATCGTTCATGAGAGAGCGCAGTGAGTCGCGGTTCCACTCCTTGGTGTAGCGCTCGATGTCCTTCTTGATATCCTCGGGAGCCTTGTCATAGTCTTCCTTGGAAATCATCACGCCGGGATAGTTGAGTTTGCCGGTGTACTTGCCCACGGGAGTCCAGGGAGCGCCGTTGTGGGTGAGAACCATGGGCTCATAGAGGTGGAAGCTCAGGATGATGTTCTTGTCGCCCTCGGGTACCTTGAGGTACTTGAAGGTTTGAACGCCCTGCCACAGGTTTGAACCGATGATGAGGGTGCGGTTAGGCTCGCGCTCGCGCAGTGCCTTGTGCACCTTGGCGATGAGTTGGTTCCACTGGTCGTGCTCGGGAGCAACGGGCTCGTTCATGAACTCATAGGCAACCGAGTCGGTGCTGAAGCCCTTGAGGGTGTCCGACAGTTCATACCACATGTTGATGAGTTGCTGCTGTGATTCCTCCGAGGTGAAAAGGGTGTTCTTGTCTTCGCCGCCTTCGTTCACTGCATTGAAGTAGTGCGAACGGATGATGTGCAGGTCAACGATCACGCGCAGGTTGTGCTTGTTGGCGTTCTTAACTCCGTTGAGCAGGAGGTCCCAAGCCTCGGGCAGTTTGTTGCCCTGATCGTCCCACATCTGCTCTTCGTCGATGGGGATGCGCACGAAGTCGAAGCCGAGGCTGTCGAGACGCACCATGTCGGCTTCCTGGATGTGCTTAGCGCGCATCTCGCCACGCATGTCGTTCTGCGACAGCCAGTGGCTCAGGTTGGTGCCTCGTTTGATAACGAAACCCTGGCTTGATTCCTCCTTAGCGCAGGAGCCGAACATCAATGCGACGATGCCGAATGTGAGCACTGCCGTCAACATGTTTCTGAATTTTCTCATAATTAGATTTATTTTTATGTATTGTGTTAGAGGTATTTCGGGTGCAAAGATAAGGCATTTTTGTCATACACGCAAGAAAAATGACAATAATTTGGAGGATGCGAAAAATATGCGTAATTTTGTAGTGCTAAGTAGGTGTTCAGAATTAACTTAATATGTTTTTCTTCTCTATGAGCAATGGTTNNCGTGCCTCGCTGTATCTTGAAGTTGTTTTCCCCGTTTTCTTCTTGGGCTTGAGTTTGGGTTTGGCACGAGCATGCCAGCAGTGCTGCTGCAACAGTTGCAACCAGTACTAATAAGTTCTTTTTCATATACCGAATAGATTAATTATGGTTTAGTTTTTTATCTGGAGGCAAAAGTACTACATATTTCTAATATAGACTTGCTCAATTCTACCCAATGGTTGCACATTTGTGTTTTTCTATAAAAAGGGCAGTGTTCTCGTGGGGAAAAAAGAAGGAGAGCCATGCGGTTGCTCTCCTTTATGTGTTATTAATACTCCTCTTCGTCGTAGAAGAAGTCTTCGTCTGAACTGGGGTAGTCGGGCCAGATGTCCTCGATAGAATCGTAAGACTCGCCTTCGTCTTCAATTTCCTGCAGGTTCTCGATGACCTCGAGGGGTGCACCGCTGCGCACTGCATAGTCGATGAGTTCGTCCTTGGTTGCGGGCCATGGAGCATCCTCAAGCTTTGTTGCTAATTCAAGTGTCCAATACATAGTGTTATATTTTTAGTTTAGTTTTGTTTAATTTTCAAATTTAGAGCGCAAAGATAATATATTATATTGAAATTACGCATTCTTATCCCAAAAAATTTCGTTAAAATGGTTTTTTACGTTGAGATATCGTGACAAAATGAAGAAATAATCGCTCAATCGGTTAAGATATCGTTTGGCGAGAGGGTTGACGGCAGCGTTGCGCGACAGGGTGATGACGCGTCGCTCGGCACGCCGGGCAACGGTGCGGCACACATCGCACTGTGCTGCAGCATGGCATCCGCCTGGCAGTATAAAACTCTTCATGGGCGGCAGGGTTGCGTCCATCTCGTCGATGCGAGCCTCGATGGCGAGAACGTCGTCGTCGCTGAGTCCGTAGACGGGGCTTGCCTCGTCGGCGGTTTCGGTGGCAAGGTATGCGCCCAGGTTGAACAGGCGGTTCTGAATCTTGAAAATCAACTTGCCGGTGGCCTCGTCGTCGCTGTCGCCGAGCAGACTTGCCAGCAGGCCGATGTGCGAGTTGAGTTCGTCAACTGTGCCATAGGCTTCCACGCGCATGTTGTCCTTGTCGACGCGCTGTCCGCCCACGAGCGATGTGGTGCCCTTGTCACCTGTGAGTGTATATACTTTGCTTTTCATTGTTGGGTTGCGGTTGTTTAGAGTTGTTCAATAGTTTCGAGCGACTCAATCATTTCGTCGATCGATGAAGCGATGATAGAGATGTCGACCATGCCTTTCACGCGTGCAAAGGGCGACTCCTCGGTGATATTGAGTTGTTCCACCATGTGGTCGTACATGCCGTCGAGGTTCATCACCACGATGCGTCGCGAACTGCCGTCAACAGTGATTTGCGACAGAGTGGCAATCCACTCGTCGATGGTGCCTATGCCGCCGGGAAGCACTACAAACGCATCGCTACGGCGATACATCTCGTCCTTGCGGTCGTTGAGGTCGCGGGTCTCGATAACCTCGTCAACAACCTCGTCGAGGCGGTGCATGAAATACTCGGGCACAACGCCCACCACGCGGGCGCCGTTGTCGTGCGATGCCTGAGCCACGGTGTGCATGAGCCCGGCGTTCACGCCTCCGTAAACCAGAGTGTGGCCGTTCTGGCCTATCCATTTGCCCAGAGCAAGTGCGGTAGCCTCGATGTCGCTACTCAGGCCCTGGCGCGAGCTGCAATAAACTGCAATATTCATTATAGTAAAGTATGTTTAATTATAGTAATATGTTCTTTATAAAGTCACGTTGTTGACCACGTGCTTCACTTCCTTGAACGCATAGCCCGTGACGGTGCCGTCGGCTGTGCGCAGTTGCAGTGTGCCGTCGGGCAACACGGTGTGTATGGTTGCCTGGAACTGCGTTCCGTCGGGCAACTCAAATGGGTGCTCCTTGCCGTCGTTGCGGTAGAGCATGGCGAGGAACCGCTCGTGCAAGAGGGCGCACGACTGTGGGGTGAACTGTGTGAGGCGTTCTATCTCGTTGCCCACCTCGCGCATCACCTCCTCCACATCATGCTGCGTGCCGGTGAGCTGCGCCAGCGACACGGGGTTGGGGGCATCGCTCACAAACTCGGTCTGGTTGATGTTGATGCCTGCGCCCAGTATCGAGAATGCAATGCCGCCGCCGGCCAGCGTGTGCTCAATGAGTATGCCGCAGGCCTTGCGGTCGTTGTGGTAGATGTCGTTGGGCCACTTCACTACAAATCCCGGTGTGTAGCGGTTGAGCACGGTTGCTATGGCCACTGCCACCGCCTCGCTTATGTAGAACTGCTCCATAGCCTTCACTGCAGGCTGCTTGATGAGCATCGACATGGTGATGTTCTTGCCCGGCTCGGCCTCCCACGAGTTGCCTTTCTGTCCGCGTCCCGCAGTCTGGTTGTGGGTGTAGACTACGGTTCCCGCAGGCAGTATGTTGGCCATACGCTTGAGGTAGGTGTTGGTCGATGCCGTATCGTGCAGCAAGATGTAGCGCGGCATGGAGGTTTAGTCGTTGGGCAGGGTGAGAGTGAGCAGGCGTGTATCATCGTCGTTGACGGTGAAGTTCACGTCCACGGTGTCGTCGGGCAGCAAGCCTTCGATGCGCTCGGGCCACTCGATGAGGCACACGGCGCCACAGTCGAAGTAGTCCTCGGTGCCTATCTCGATAGCTTCCTCCTCGTTCTCAAGGCGGTAGCAGTCGAAGTGGTAGATGAGTTCGGCGGTAGTGTCGCTTCGGTACTCGTTGATGATGGCAAACGAGGGCGAGTTGGTCACGTCTTCAATCACGCCGAGTTCGCGGCACAATGCGTTGATGAACGTAGTCTTGCCGGCACCCATCTGGCCGTAGAAGGCAAACACGGTGTAGTCGCCCATGGCAGCCATGAACTCGCGTGCAGCGTCCTGCAAAGCGTCGACCGAGGGGATGTTTATCTCAATTTTCTTCATATCTATATAGGTGTTTCTTAATTATTCTGCGAAAGTACACAATTTTTCAGTGAACTGAAAGGATTAGTGACTGAAAAAAGATTAAAATAACTAATAAAGCTCTTCACGATGGGGATTGGCCTCGCACAGATCTCTCAGATCACACAGATTATATTTTAAAACAACAGATTCATCTGATTTGACTGATTTCTTTCAGTTTATGTTCTTAAAACACCCTCGATAGCCTTTATGTCCTTTTGTCTAAAAATCCCCTCGTAAAGCACTAAAAAAAATCTGTGAGATCTGGGTGATCTGTGCGAGGCTATGCGTTCATGCGAAGATAAGGGTCTGCTAGGGTGTAGAAATTGATAAAAATGGGTGCGGTTTGGTTTAAATGTTAAATAAATTTGCGTGTTTAGATTAAATTCTGTAACTTTGTCGTGAAATTACCGATGGGTGATAAACGATTTGTGAAAAATCATTTTCTAAAATATAGTTTTATTATGAAGAATCAGTTTTTAGTTTTGGCAATGGCATTGGCGACTATGAGCGCCGGTGCTCAGTCAACCGAGATGAAGGTTGAGCGCATGCAGCCTGCCCAGAAGGTGGCAGTCGTGAATCAACAGATGCAAACCAATCAGGTGGCAAAGGGCATTGTTGCCCACAGTGTTAACACTCCCGCAGGCAAGGTCAACAAGGTTGACATCGACTTGCGCGTGAAGGCTAATGAGGCAGCCTCGAAGGTTGCTGTGCGTGTACAACAGTCGGCTCCCGCCAAGGTTTCTCCCAAGGCAAGTGCCGACGCATCGCTCTACGAGGGCTTTGAAGGCGCCGATGCCGAAGATGTAAAGTGGGTACCCGATGGATGGACCCGCATCGACGCATGTACAGTGCAGAACACTAGCAACTGGCATGCCGACGACGGCAAGGGCACATTTGGAACCAAGCCTTATGCGGGCAACTACCAGATGTCGATCAATAACCCCATGGACTTTACAGGCAATCAGCCCAAGGAGTGGCTCATCTCGCCCGTGTTCACTTGCAAGGCTGGCCACAACCTGAGCTTCGCGCTCAAGAGCTGTCCTGCATGGCTGTTCGACACCCAGTACATGGATTTCACTAACTGGGTATTCACCCAGCTTGAGCCCCTGGGCGACGTTGTTGTTTACGTTCGCGAGGAAGGCGCCGAGGAGTGGACCAAGGTATGGAGCCAGGTTGACGTGACACTTGCGATGCAGACCATGAGCCTGACCGACCTGTATGACAACATGGACGGCAAGTACTTTGAGTACAATGTCAACATGGGCCAGTATGCCGGCAAGAAGGTACAGATTGCGTTCTATTATGATTGTCCCACCATGGGCGACAACATCTGCCTCGATGAGGTTGCTGTCGACGCTGTTCCTACTCCCGTGTCTTATGAGATGCCCGAGGGTGCATACTTCTGGTCTTACAGCCGCCTGTTCCAGGCAATTGCTTCTTACAAGATTAAGCAGTATCCCGTATTCCAGCCCCTCACATGGAAGTCGCAATATGGCGAGGATGTGACATTTGCTTACTGGGAATACCGTAACCCCGAGAGCCAGAACGACTTCTCAATGGACAAGGACCTCACTGTTACATTCCACAGCGACTACTCTAACGAGTTCAACACCGTATGTAACATCTATAACAACGCTACGCTCAATGCAAGCGCTCCCGGTTACAGCGACGGCAAGTATCAGGATCCCGAGTGCGACATCATCAACGTGGGCGGTCTTCCCAGCTGGATTTCGGGCAACGACCACTTGACATTCACATCGAGCATGGTTCCCTTCAGCGCTGGTTCGCAGGAAATCAAGGATACCGACAAGCACCCCATGTTTGGTTACTCAACCGAGAACAATGCCGACGACTTCTGGAAAAAGACTCTCCTTTCGGATGCACAGGAAGGCGACAAGCTCTATGTAGAGAAACTCATGGCAATATACGACGCTCCCGCGCGTTCGGCTGTTATCGACAGCGTGTGTGTATTTGCAGTGGCTAAGGTTGCTCCCGAAGCCGAACTCCACGCAATGGTTTGCACTGTTGCCGACGATGGTACCGTCAACCTGGAGAATCCCATCGCACAGGGTGTATGCAAGGGTGCCAATGCCTACAAGCTCTATGCCGACAAGGACACTTGCGAGACCACATTCACTGTTGCTCTCGACAAGCCTGCTGTAGTTGATGGCAAATATGTAATCGTCGTTGACGGTTTCCGTGGCGAAGGCTTCACTTACTTCAACCCCATGATGAGCGTTTATCCCCGCGAGGACCGCGCTGCAATGATCATGAAGGTAGAAAAGGATGGCCAGTCGGGTTATGTAGTACGCTTCTCAAGTGTACTCGGCACAAGCCTTGGCCAGCTCAAGAGCTCATTCTACATCAACCCCTTCTTGACCTACACTTACCTGGAAAGAACCGCAAGCGATGCTGCTAAGGTTCAGGCTAAGGACGACGCTGTTGTGGTAGGTTCAACTCCCGTCGAGGTAGGTTTCGACAGCTTCTATCCCGCCGAGAAGTACACCGTTACTGCTCCCGACTGGGTTAAGGCAGAGGTTAGCGGCCAGTACGACCAGTTCAAGGTTACAATGACTGCTGTTGACGCTCCCGCCGAGGCCGAGGGTGAGGTAGTTATCGAGTGCCCCGGTGAGAAGGCAGTTATTGCAGTTAAGGCATCGGAGCCCACTGCAATCACCGACGTAACAACCA
>DCGA01000130.1:0-127 GCA_002314465.1 bacterium UBA1790
TACTTAGCACCTGTGAAAGCCTCAGCGGGGTCTACAGTGTAAGAAAGGTTAGCACCGGGGAATGCACAGTGGCACATTTCGTCGTATACACCGTGAACACCGGGTTCATAGATATCATAAAGACAGA
>DCGA01000130.1:171-440 GCA_002314465.1 bacterium UBA1790
ACCATGTTAGAACCGATGGCACCACCGGCACCAACGATCACGAGTTTGTCATTTGTTAAAAAAGCCATGAATTAAGTTTTTTATATAATTTGGAGTTTATATTTTTCTAACGGCAAAGTTAGTGAATTATTGTCAACCGAGCAACTAAAAAAGATTAAAAGTTGTTGTATCATCAACAATAATCAGGCGCTTCGATTATTCTGTGTCAGCCTTAGTATCGGAAACGCCGTTAACGGACGCAGAGAGTTCCTCGCGCTGCTTCTTGAGCG
>DCGA01000130.1:477-5941 GCA_002314465.1 bacterium UBA1790
GATAGGCTACCAGAGCCTTGTGCAAGCGATGCTTGCGTTCTTGTTCTTTTTTAGCCTTGCGCTTAAGGTAATCGTTGTGATGATTCTCTACGTAATTGTCAGCCATAGAGCATATTTACTGATGGGTGAATGTATCCTTGAAAGGTGTGCGGTTGAGGATGGAACGGCCCAGGGTGAGTGAATCGGTGTACTCGATTTCGTTGCCCACGCTCACGCCTCGCGCCAGGATGGTAATCTTGACGTCGGGGTAAGGAGCCAGACGGCGGAAGATGTAAAAATTGGTGGTATCGCCTTCCATCGTTGCGCTTAGGGCGAGGATAACCTCCTTCACATCGCCGCTTGCCACACGCTGCACGAGGCTGTCAATCTCGATGTCCTGCGGACCGATGCCGTCCATGGGCGAAATGAGTCCGCCCAGCACATGATACAATCCGCGGTGCNNNNTGGGTGTTCTCGATGCTCATCACGTCCTTAACGTTCTCGACGACGCACACAGTGGAGGTGTCGCGCGTGGGTGACGAACAGATGGGACACACCGCGCTCTCGCTTATGTTGTGGCACACGGTGCAGTACTGGATTTCTCGCCTCAACCTGATGAATGCCTCGCCGAATGCGGTAACATCCTGCTCATTCTGCTTGAGCAGGTGCAGCACAAGGCGCAACGCTGTCTTTCGGCCGATGCCGGGCAGCGAAGCAAATGCGCTCACAGCGTTCTCGAGTAGCGACGATGCAAATTCCTGTTCCATTATTTCTTGTAAGCGAGTGCAGCACCCAATGCGGTGCAGTACTCGGCATGAGCGGGAATGATAAACTTAATGCCGTAAAGGTCCTCGATGGTGGGGAACACCTGGTGGCACTGGGGCAGACGGGTCATGTTGCCGATGAGCACGAAGTCGTTGATACCGCCCTCGCCGTTGATCTGCGACATATAGGCACAGCAGCCTATGGTCTCGAGAATCATGTGGATGAGTCCGCTTGCCACGTCGTTGTTAGACACGGGCTTGTTGCGCACCTTGCCAAAGAGCGATGCAGTTACATGCATGGGGAGCCCCTCGATATCATTGTCGCAGATGTCGCCAATGAGCAGGTTGCACTTAGCCGAACTGCCTTCCTCGGCCATCTCCACCACGTCCTCGATGCGGTTAGTGTTGAGCAGCAGGTGGGCAAGTCCCTGCAGGGTACCGCCACCCATACTGATACCGCCCAAGTGCTTGATGTTGTCACCGTCGACACGAACAAAGGTTGTACCAGTGCCCATAGATACCACCACAAGGCGGTCGAGGTTAGAGTCGAAACGTGCTCCCAAACCATCGGCGAGGAACTCGTCGACCTTGGTGGTGGGAAGTCCGTAAATGGGTGTCGACACGCGTGAAGCGCCCACACCGGTTATCATTACGTGCTCGATATCATCGAGACTGATGTTGTTGTCATAAATATACTTACCGAAAGCCCCAAACAGCGAAGTGATAGGGTCGGTTGCAGTAATGAACATGGGCGACTTGATAGCGCCGTTCTCGAGGCCCACAATCTTGGTTGTAGTGCTGCCTACGTCAATACCTAAAATAAGTCCCACGGTTCTTGATAGGTTATATTTTCAGTTAAAATACAAGTTGTGAATTTTATTTGACAAAAGTAAGGTTTATTTGCGATATGGGCAAGAAAAGAAGGGTTAAAGTTTGCTTGCATGACGCGTGCAGCAATCATTGTGCATAAAATTGCGCATAGCGCATAATAATAACAAGTGTTTCACGTTATATATTAGTATGGATTTAACCGTTGTCATAGTAAACTACCGAGTGAAGTATTTCCTTGAGCAAACGCTGCGCTCGGTGATGGAGGCCACACAAGGTGTGCAGGCCGAGGTCATCGTCATAGACAATGACAGCGGTGACGATTCCATTGCGTTCTCACGCGAACGTTTCCCGCAAGTCACTTTCATCGAGAACAAGGACAATGTGGGATTTGCCCGTGCCAATAACCAGGGCATCAAGATGGCTCAAGGCAAGTACACCCTTATCCTAAACCCCGACACTATCATTACCGCCAAGTGCATAGAGGCATGCATCGGCCACATGGAGAAGCACGCCGACTGCGGAGCGATAGGGCTGCGCATGGTCGACGGCAACGGTGTGTTCCTGCCCGAGAGCAAGCGTACCTTCCCCACCCCATGGGTATCGTTCTGCAAGGCCTTCGGGTTATCCAAACTGTTCCCCCGCTCTCCCCTGTTTGCCAAGTACCACCTGCGTTACCTGAGCGACCGCGAGCAACACGAGGTAGACATCCTGTCGGGGGCCTACATGCTGTGCCGCACCGATGTGCTGCAGCGCATAGGCGGTCTTGACGAGGACTTCTTCATGTATGGCGAGGACATCGACCTGTCTTACCGCATCACCCAGGCCGGATACAAGAACTGGTTCCTGCCCGTAGAGATGATTCACTACAAGGGCGAGAGCACCAAGAAAGACTCGATGCGTTATGTCAAGGTGTTCTACGAGGCGATGCTCATCTTCTACCGCAAGCATTTCCCGCGTTACAGCGCCGTGATGTATCCCATCATCAAGGCCGGCGTGATAGTGCGTGCGTCAATGTCGGCGATGAAGCGACTGCTGGTTCTTCCGTTCAAGAGCAAGGAAGTTCGCCCCAACGATGCTCCGTGGGTAATCCTAAGCAGCGACTCACCCGGAGCCGCACGCCTAGCAAGCATTGCACAATATAGCGAGCAGATTCCCGACAATGGCAAAGCGCAAGTACTCATCGATGATAGCGACTACCCCTATAGCGAAATTGTGAACCTCATCGCCGGCAACAGGCGTGAGGACATCGACTTCCACATACTCGCGCGCCGCAACGGCGTGGTTATTTCACCTAAAATGTAACCCTGATATGCGTAATTCAGTCATCACTTTGCGTCCCCTGGAGCCCACCGACCTCGATGTGCTCTATGCGTGGGAAAACGACGCGGCCCAATGGGCTGTGAGCGACACCGTAGCGCCCTATTCACGACGCGTGCTGTGGGAATACCTTGAGAATAACACCAACGACATCTACTCGACCCGCGCCCTACGCCTGATGATAGTATCGACCGAGGACGGCACACCCATGGGCACGATAGATTTCTTCTCATTTGACCCGCTTAACAACCGTGCAGAACTGGGACTGCTCGTTGCCAGCGAACACCGCGGCAAGGGCATAGGACGCATGGCACTTGACCTGCTATGCGATTACGCGCGCAACCACATCGGACTCAAGCAGTTATATATCTATGTAGACACGGCCAACGAGGTATGCCTCAACTTGTTCAATGACTACGGTTTTGAGCAAGCCGGATTCTTGAAATCGTGGGTAAAGCGAGGCACAGCCTACCACGATGCAGTACTCCTCCAGTACTTCCTGTAACCTTACAATCACTCACTGTATTAAATTAAAGAAAACGACAGATAAATCGCTGTTTTGACTGCTGTCAAAACCGTGCGTAACGACTGTTTTCACTCCACGTAGCAAGCTCCGGTCGTGCAAACTTTCGTTACACACTGTGGGCTATGCCCTTAGCGATTTTCCTGTCACTGAAAACAGTGGCTCCGCCACAAAAAACAAGCTCGCTTTTACGCTCGCAAAACATAATACATTTTGTTTTTGTAATTATAAAAGATTATGATTAACTTTGTATAAAACAACTTAGTTATGGAATTTTCACGCGAAAAACTACCCGCTACCCTTCACGATTCTCTCAAGGCGCATGTATACGATATTATTGGTTGTATGCACGAGGTTTATAGGGATTTGGGAGATGGACTTCCCGAGTATGTTTATCAGGAAGCATTGGTTATAGAATTGAAAGCAAAGGGGTTTAATCCTATTAGGGAATACCACCATCATCCCGTATACAAGGGTATGGAACTAAAGGCTCTCCTAAAAATGGATATCATGGTTCCCATGCAACGCGGGAACGTGATTATTGAATGTAAGGCTATACGCGAATTATCTAATATCGAACGTAGTCAAACCTTTGGCTATCTGCGCGGAACCGAGTTCCCGATTGCAATTCTTGTGAACTTTGGGGCACATGATCGCGCCGAAATCGAACGATACTATTTTAAAAACGGAGTAGTGAGAGCCTTTTAAGGTATTACGTTTTGCGAGCGGGAAAGCGAGCCTGTTTTTTAAGGAGGTGTAGCCGACGTTTTTTAGTCAAGTCAAAACGGAATAAGCTCTGCTTATGACATGAACGCCAAGCGTGACGGGGAAGAAGTTAGCTTCGTGCCCGTCACGCTTGGTTTTCATGTATTTTGTTTGCCAAAATACGTTTTGACTTGACTGTTTTCTTTGTTGACGGGGGGATTAGTTGTCGTTGGGATTGAGCGGGATTGTGTGCCACATGCGGTAGCGGTCGCCGAAACGCGATACAGCCCACTGCCATGTATCAAGCAAACCTCCATTCATCATGACCGGGTCATAGGGAACATCAAGCACGGCCCAGTCGTTGCGTTCAATCTCGTCCATGAGTTGGCCTGCCGACCAACCGCTGTAGCCTATGATGAACTTAACCTTGCCCTTGGTTTCTCCCCCACTCTCGAGATAGCGCTTCATGGCATCGAAGTCGCCGGCAAAATACAATCCATCGGCAATGGGTGTGGAGCCTGGGATCACATCGGTTCCGAGCGTATGCACATAGAACATCACATCGGGCTGCACAGGACCGCCCACATACAGAGGGACATCATTCACTACCTTCACATCGGGCAATACCTCGCTCAACATGAGGGTAGACTCATTGTTAAGCACCAGTCCCATCGAGCCATCGGCATCGTGTCCTATGAGCAAAATGACCGAGCGTCCGAAGTATTCGTCGGCCACAGTAGGCTTAGCCACAAGGAACGAGCCCGCCTGCGGTACGGGCTGATAATCATTGAGGTTGAAAATATCGTCCATGAGTGATGTTATTTTTTTACAAAGTTACTAAAAATACCACAATAAAAGGGCAAAATCCACGTTTTATATTTAGAATAAATATAACTCACAACAAACAAATGAAAGTACTGAAATTTGGCGGAACATCGGTTGGCTCAGTAGAAAGCCTCCTGAATGTAAAAAAAATAGTAGAAACATGCGACGAACAGGTAATCGTAGCCGTATCGGCACTGGGTGGTGTTACCAACCAGTTGCTTGAGATGTGCGAGATGGCTCTGAACCACGACGGCGCTTGGGAACCCATCCTTGAGCGCGTGAAGCAACGCCACATGGACATCATCGACGCTGTAGTCCCCGAGGCAGCACAGGCACAGTGCAAGGCTGTGATTGAGCAGTTCATGGAGGGCAACCTGCGCTCTTACTACGGCACACTGCAGGTCAACGAAGACCTTGACGAGGTGGTAGTAGGTCAACTGCGCGACGCCATCGTGTGTCATGGCGAAATCATGTCGAGCGCCATCGTTTCGTGCATGATAGAAAACGCCACACCCCACTT
>DCGA01000130.1:5968-8779 GCA_002314465.1 bacterium UBA1790
CCACACCCCACTTCTCACCCCGTTTCATCAAGACACACGACATCAACGGCGAGCGCCGCCTCGACTGGGAAGCAACCGAGGAACTGGTGAAAGTAGAATTTGAGGGAACCGAGGAACAGCGCATCGTTGTTCAGGGATTCATCGCCGAGGATGTTGAAACTGGAGTAAAGACCAACCTGGGCCGCGGCGGCAGCGACTACACCGGCGCCATCCTGGCAGCCATTCTCAACGCCGACTGCCTTGAGATATGGACCGATGTGGACGGCTTCATGACAGCCGATCCCCGCAAGGACCCCAATGCCACCGTTATCCCCGAAATGACCTACGAGGAGGCACAGCGCATGTGTGACGAGGGTGCCAAGGTTATCTATCCTCCCACTATCGCCCCCGTAGCCGGCAAACACATCCCCGTTTGGGTAAAGAACACATTCAACCCGAGTGCAGTGGGAACAGTAATTAAATAAAAGGTTAAAAGGTTAACCATTTATATGAACTACTATAGCACAAGACATAACTCGCCCGACGTCACACTGGAGCAGGCAGTTCTCAAGGGACTGGCTGTGGACGGCGGCTTGTATATGCCCCGTGCCATTCCACGGCTTCCGCAAGCATTCATCGGCAACCTCAAGTCAATGAGTTTGCAGGAGATGGCCTATGCGGTCATCAATTTCGCCCTACAAGGCGATGTGGAGGCAAGCGTGCTTCACGAACTGGTGAGACAGACGCTCACCTACGACATCCCGCTCAAGCAGATTGAGGACAACCGCTACGTGATGGAACTGTTCCACGGTCCCACCATGGCGTTTAAGGATGTAGGTGCACAGTTCATGGGTGGACTGTTGAAGCACTACACCCGCAAGCGTGGCCAGGGCGGCACCGTCAACGTGCTCGTACCCACCTCGGGCGACACAGGTAGCGCCGTGGCAGGTAGCTTCAACAATGTGCCCGGCGTTAACGTGTGGGTGCTCTACCCTCAGGATTCCATCAGTTACATGCAGGAGGCACAATTTGCCACCCAGGGAGGCAACATCCACGCCATTGAGGTAAACGGCACCTTTGACGACTGCAAGAGTCTTGTGGAGCAAGCGTTCATGGACCAGGAACTTAACAAGCGCATAATACTTACCAGCGCCACCTCAATAAATGTGGCTCGCATCGTGCCTCAAACGATATACTACTTTGCCGCCTACGCCATGCTCGCAAAGCAAGGCAAGCCGGGAAAGGACTTGGTTTTCTCGGTACCGTGTGCCAACCTGGGCAACCTCGTGTCGGGACTTGTGGCCCGAGCAATGGGCCTGCCCGTCAAGCGATTCGTTGCAGTGGAAAACGGAAACCACATCTTCCACAACTACATGTTTACGGGCAAGTTTACTCCACACCCGAGTGAAGCCAGCATAGCACCTGCAATGGACGCAGGTAACCCCACAAACTTTGAGCGCATCATGGACCTTACGGGCAGTGTGGAAGATGCTCGCAAGGTGATAAACGCACGCTACTACAGCGACCAGCAGATTATCGACACGATGAGCAGCGTGTACCATCAGCACGGATATGTGCTTGACCCGCACAGCGCATTTGCCTACCGCGGAATGTGCGATGACCTGCAACCCGGCGAAACAGGTGTATCGCTTGCCACGGCTCACCCGGCAAAGTTTGCCTCTCAGGTTGAGATGGCAATAGGTCGCGAAATAGAAATGCCCAAGCAACTGCGCAACTTCTTTAGCGGCGTGCGTCGCGTCACCTCCATACCGGCACGCTACAATGAATTCAAAAAATTGCTATTAGGATAACAAAACGATACAAACACAAAAACAGGACCCTGCAAGGTCCTGTTTTTTCTATGTAGGAATAGCATCGAAAATACTTGCAGAGCCAAAGCATGACTCCTTGTCGCGCGCTGTGATGGCTCGGCGGTGCCTAGAAGCTTCCTCGTCAAGGACAGCAAGGGCTATGGCACGAGTCATGACGATGTCGTCGTGATGGCCCTGCATCGCCTCAAACCTACCCTTATCCTTTCGTTCATAGGTAGCCATCTCGTTAATGGCCTCCTGGTCGCGCTCTATGTAGCCACGCTCGCGCACCGCTTTGATAAGAGCATAGATGGCACGCGGCTTGGTGTGCCGGTTGGTCTGGAAACCCGGTTTCTTGTTGGCACGGCGATAAAGCCAACCGTAACGACGCCCTATGGTATCGAGGATGTACTCGCCGGCATCACAGTCGCCGCTCTCGGTCTCGAGGGTGTTGCTCTCGACCACCAGCAGCGCATTTCTGTAGTAACGCGCAGTCTGCAAGGCTTTCCACGCAAGAAGGTCGTGGTCTATGTGTCCGCGCCACTGCGCCACCACCTCAGGACGCTGAGTGGCAAAATCGCGATGTGTATCCATTACGAGGATTACCGAGTAGTCGGCCTTGTCGCTGCGACCGCCTACATCCACCACAACCATATAGCGCCCGGGCGATGCCAAAGGGTCGCGGTCGCGCCAAATGTGGAACAACCCCGTGGGCGACTGATAGAATGCCACGTTTTTATCGCTCATATAATCACCGCTGATGTCACCCGTGAGGCAAGGCGGAGCCACATCGGCGGCAAATACATCGAGGGCATCGATATCGAAGACGCAACTGCCGCTGCCCGCAAACGCCTCGAGGTCGTTGCTCGGGAACTCGGCCATCATGAGCGAATGGGAAGAATACTCACGCCGCTTGTTGTGATACCAGTTAATCATCTCCAGGGTGCAGCCATTGTTCCACAACTCGCGCTCGTAGGCATCCATTACATTCCACAGCGCCTCGGGATCGTCGACAGGCACT
>DCGA01000130.1:8859-11982 GCA_002314465.1 bacterium UBA1790
ACTTGGCACGAAGCCACTCACGATGAAAAAAGTTACCCACACCGTTGGCAGTGGATTCATATACCACCACCGTATCGGGCATCAACGACACTGTGCCGCTCACACTGCGCACCACATCCTCGGGCGAGTGCATAGGTATGGACGACCAGTAGGCAACCTCTGTGAGATGAGCCAGGGCAAGGTCATATCCACGCACTGCATCCTCGCTGCGCGATGAACCCAACACGAGCAGGCAATCGCGCCCGCACAACTGCTGCACACTGCTCGAGCCCTCAAAGTTGCGAAACTGAAGTTTTACCCCATCGTCGACATACTCCTGCGGATAATTGCGTAGCAGGGTGTTGTACATGCGCTTGATGGCATAGGATGTCTGGCGCAGATGACCGCATATAAGGCTGTTCCACTGCTTGTGTATGACTATCTGCAACCAAGCCAAATACATCTGCACAAGCGTGGAGCCACCCCACTGCCGTGCCTTGAGCAAGATGACACGCACGGGTCTTCCCGCCACGCGGTCATTCTCCATCAAGGCGAGCAGACGGCGCTGCGGGGCATTGAGCAAGAAGCGGATGCAGCGTCCCGAACCCTTATCCTTGATTGTGCAACAAGTAACCGCCCAGAACTCAAAGTCGTACTTTATGCGCAAGCGGTTGAGTGCGATTCCGCTGAGCGAGGAGCACCCGGGGTTGTCGCGAAGCATGGCAACAGGCAGCATCAGGCCGTTTACCCGCTTACGCTCGCCGCAACAACCCTCACCCGTGAGTGGATTGTAGGTGGCCTTGAGCATGGAGTTGCGGCGGGCATTCTCATAGATTACCTTTCGTATTGTCTTATTCATATATTATGTGCCTAATGTGATGGGGAGGATTACTGTGCCACTCACGGCACTACCGTGGATACGGAATCGAATACAGCGGCACGGAGGCGCAACAATGGGCATAAGAAGAGGCGCACGCACTGCTCCGTTCACCCTGAGCCGTCCCACAAGGAAACCGTGACACGAAACCCCTCTCTCGCCCAGTACCTCAAGCGAAAACGCCGCCTCGTCGCTGAACATACACCACAAGACGTCGCGCAACGGAGATGTCGAAGCAAACACGACTGGATGACTGAGGTACTCCACCTGCTGCTCGGCGCTTTCCTCATGGGTAAGGTCAAGCACATCGCCCGATGGCGTTACGGCAAGCGCATGGAGCATGTCGTCATAGAGTGATGATGCCCCTATAGTACGGTGGCTGTAGAATCCCGAAGGTAAAACCGCCATAACCTTGCCGTCAGTGAGCAGATAGAGTTCGCCGTGGTAGTCATCCCACGCCATAGCGCCATGCTCCACATCAGGGACAAGTTGCTCCACGGTGCTACCCGTGAGGCGGCACAGCCAATGATTTCGGTCTAAATAATAAACATCGCGGTTGCCGTCTATGGGCACACATCCCGATGAAATGACCGAGCGATCGACCAGGCGAGCCTCGCCCAATGTGCCGCCAGCACTCTGCGCTACGGCATAGATGCCCTCGTCGGTAAACAGATAGGCGGCATAGCGGCCGAAGCCACCCGAATACAACGGCCTTGACACGGGAGCAAGCGCCTTGATGGATGCGCCGGTGACGCGGGTGACCTGTGAGGTGGAGAAAGCGTTGCCATGAGCCGAGCATGAGAGCAACCCATCGGCCGAGGCAAGGTACAGGCGGCCATTGCGCACCATTGACGCAGCCGGCTGCACCTGCGAGCCGCCCTGCATGACATGGGCAACCATTTCGCGCATGATACGGGCTCCACCATCGAGCGGTGAACCCACAACCCCTGAGGCAGCCCCCTCCGGGCAAACGACATTAGAGGCAACGAAGCGGCCCTGCGACAAAGCACCGATATCGGTGGTGCTTGCCACCATAGTCCAGCCCGAAGCCTCGAGTTGGGCAGCAACACGCGACGCCGACATTGCCTGCCAACCAAACTGTAGAGCCGCAGTGCGAGTGCCACCCTGGGTGGTGACACAACGATAATCAAGCGAAGAAGTGGAGGCTATGGACGGGACATCGGTTACAAACACATCTATCGCCTTGACCAAGGAAAGCCAGTGGTCACCCACCCCGCCACTCACGGTAATGCCCAGGCGATAAGCATTCATGGTCATCACCGTCGGCTCTGTGGCCGTGTAACGCGACGATGCCGTGGTGACCTGCGCCGTGACTTGGCGAGCATTGTCAAGGTCGGCGACCAGCGTAACCGGGCTACTGAAACTAAGGTAACTGTCGTCCCACATGCGCACACCGAATCATGCCATGAGCGGCGTGTAGTAGGCACCCTGTGAGATTACCTGAGTCGTGGCATTCTTCCACGCAGTGCGATACTGTGCAGTGAGAGCATTCACATCGGCTGCCGTAAGCGGAGAGCGCCATGCCGTGTAAGGGGAGTCGAAAGTGATGCCATCAAGCGACTGTTCAACGGTGAAGGAATCGGTTGCTGTAAGTGTAATAGCCGGCACGGCATCGGCCTTGTCGACAACCACGCAGGAGTCGCCATCGTAACGCAGGTGAATGAGTCCGCCGTCGGTTACCACAACCATTCCCTCGCCCACCCGATGCATTGCCACAATGCCGTGCGATGTGTGGACAACAGGAGAACCGTCGCAGTAAACAATGCCCGACATTGATGTAAAAACCCGGTTGCCATCGACAAGCAACAGACGATGACCGGGTTCTATAGAAGTGAATCGACTGGGTCGTCCAGTTACTACGAGCGACTGCTCGCGCTGGCGCAGGTTTACAGCCACCGAAGCCTCGCCCGGCAATGCAGCCTCGGGGTTGAAATAGTGGCGCGCGCAACGGGGCGGCACCTGCTGCTGTGTGTTTTTCTTCATAGTACTATATATAATAAGGTAAATTGCCACAAAGATAAAACAGCACGACACCGCACGCAATCATCAACCGAGCAAGACAAACGCAAAAAACAAGGCAAGGTCGCAGAATTATGCGAAAAAATAATTATCTTTGCCTTATGAAACAGATTACGGTCGAAGGAGCATATACACGCGCTGCCGCACTGTGCAGCCGTAGCGAACATGCCATAAGCGATATCTACACCAAGCTTGTGACATGGGGGCTGGCACCGTCGCAGGCCCGC
>DCGA01000124.1:0-625 GCA_002314465.1 bacterium UBA1790
GATTTCTGACACTAATCTGGCGGCTTGTTTTATCATATAATTAAAGATCTCAATCGATTAATGCGCGAAAAACGTATTAAAACCGATTGGGACCTTATTATTTTATAACATACAACTATGAATAACATTGTATTCCTCGTCATCGGCCTCGTTGTCGGTGCCATCATAGCCTTGGCAATATATATTTGTGTCAAGAAAGCCATACTCAAGGGCAAGAGAGAAGAGATCCTTGAGAAGGCAGAACAGGAAGGTGAGAACATCAAGAAAGAGAAGATCTTCCAGGCCAAGGAGAAGTTCCTCCAGCTCAAGAGCGAACATGAGCAGTACATCAGCGAGAAGAACAAAGCCATCGCTGATACTGAGAACCGCCTCAAGCAGAAAGAGAATTCCCTCAACCAGCAGAACTCTGAGCTTGGCAGAAAGAACAAAGAGGTTGAAATCATCCGTGAGAACCTCAAGAACCAGGTTGAGCTTGCTACACGCAAGGCTGAAGAATATGAGCAGAAGCGTGGTGAGGTCATCAAGCAGATCGAGCAGATCGCTGGCATGACCGCTCAGGAGGCTAAGGCACAGCTCGTTGAGAGCATGAAGGCTGAGGCTCAGACCCAGGCTCAGGCATACATCA
>DCGA01000124.1:676-2200 GCA_002314465.1 bacterium UBA1790
AGGCTAAGCGCATCGTCATCAATACTATCCAGCGTACAGCAACTGAGGCTGCAATCGAGAACGCAGTCACAGTATTCAATATCGAGAACGACGACATCAAGGGCCGCATCATCGGTCGTGAAGGTCGTAACATCCGTGCCCTTGAGGCTGCAACCGGAGTTGAAATCGTGGTTGACGATACTCCAGACGCAATCCTCCTCTCTGGCTTCGATCCAGTACGCAGAGAGGTTGCCCGTCTTGCTCTCCATCAGCTTGTAGTTGACGGCCGTATCCACCCAGCTCGTATCGAGGAAGTGGTTGCAAAGGTATCAAAGCAGCTTGAGGACGAGATCATGGAGACTGGTAAGAGAACATGTATCGACCTCGGTATCCATGGAATGCACATCGAGCTCGTCAAGCTCATCGGTAGAATGAAGTATCGTTCTTCATACGGCCAGAACCTTCTCCAGCATAGCCGTGAGGTAGCCAACATCAGTGCAATCATGGCATCTGAGCTCGGCCTCAACCCTAAGATCGCTAAGAGAGCAGGTCTCCTCCACGATATCGGTAAGGTTTCTGATGAGGATCCAGAGCTTCCACATGCACTCCTCGGAGCAAAGCTCGCTGAGAAGTACAAAGAGAAAGCAGACATCTGCAACGCTATCGGCGCTCACCACGAGGAGTGCGAGATGACAAGCATCATCTCCCCTATCGTAATGGTTGCCGACGCTATCTCGGGTGCACGTCCAGGCGCACGCCGTGAGGTCATCGAGTCTTACATCAAGAGACTCAAGGGAATGGAGAATCTTGCAGCATCCTATCCAGGAGTCACCAAGAGCTATGCAATCCAGGCAGGTCGTGAGCTCCGCGTTATCGTTGGTGCCGACAAGATCAGCGACGCCGAGACCGAAAAGCTCTCTAACGAAATCGCACAGAAGATTCAAGACGAACTTACTTATCCCGGACAGGTGCGCATCACCGTTATCCGTGAGACCCGTGCCGTAAGTTACGCTAAGTAATCATTCACTTGAGATATATGAACCAAGAGTTTAACAAGAAACCCATCAACGACGAAGCGGCTAATGCCGACGCATGCCTCAACTGCGGCAACACTGCCTGTAACGGCGGTTGCAGTGGTGGCTGTGGCGGTAGCCGGTGCAATCTGCACAGCTTCAACTGGCTTGATGATATACCCGGCAATGACGAGGAATTCGATATTGTCGAGGTACACTTCAAGAACACTCGCCGTGGCTTCTATCGCAACTCGGCTCACTTGCCGCTCAAGCAGGGCGACATTGTGGCCGTAGAGGCAAGTCCGGGCCACGACATCGGCGAGGTTGCGATGACAGGTCGCCTGGTTAAGTTGCAGATGAAGCGCGCCAACCTTCGCCCCGATGCCGAGATTCTGCGTGTTTTCCGCAAGGCTAAGCCGCAGGACCTTGAGCGCTACGAGGAGGCCAAGGCTCGTGAAGTCGATACTATGATTCGCTCGCGCAAGATTGCCGTTGACCTGGGACTCAAGATGAAGATAGGCGATGTGGAATA
>DCGA01000124.1:2252-7604 GCA_002314465.1 bacterium UBA1790
GTGGACTTCCGCCAACTCATCAAGGTGTTGGCCGACGTCTTTAAGATCAGGGTGGAAATGAAGCAGATTGGTGCCCGTCAGGAGGCTGGCCGCATTGGCGGCATCGGTCCCTGCGGCCGTCCGCTTTGCTGCGCAAGTTGGATGTCAAACTTCGTCTCGGTGGCTACCAGCGCTGCTCGTTTCCAGGATATCTCGCTCAACCCGCAGAAGCTTGCAGGACAGTGTGCTAAGCTCAAGTGCTGCATCAACTTTGAGGTTGACTCTTATGTAGAGGCTTCCAAGACGATGCCGGCACGTGACGTGCAGCTCGAGACCAAGGACGGTCTGTACTACTATTTCAAGGCCGATATCCTTAAACGTGAAATCCTGTATTCTACCGATAAGAATGTTCCTGCCAACCTCGTTAACCTCCCCGCTGAGCGTGTGTTTGAGGTAATGGCACTCAATCGCAACGGCATTAAGCCCGATAAGTTGTCACTTGATGACAATGAGATGCAAGCCGAGCAGAAGGCATTCGGAGATATCCTTGGACAGGATGCTATCAACCGTTTCGATAAAAAGAAGAAGAAAAAGAATAAGCGTCCCCGTGGTCAGGAGGGTGGCGAGCAGCAGGGCGAGGGACAACCTCGTGAGCAACGTCGCGAACGTCGTGACCGTGACAACCGCGAGAATCGTGAAGGTGGCCGCCAGGGTAATGACCGCCGCCAGCGCCGTCAGCAAGGCGAGGGTGGGGAAGGACAGCGCCCCGAGCGTCAGCCTCGTCGTCCTCAGGTAGAGGGCGGTGAAGCTCCGCGCAACGACCGCCAGCGTCGTCACCAGGGAGGAAACCGCCATCAGGGCGGTCCCAACAAGCGCAGAAATGAGAACGGAAACGCACATAATGGCGAAAACGGCAACAACAACCGCCAGCAGCAGTCCAAGGAATAACCTTGTGGCTGCTGTGATGGCAGTGGTTATGCTGTTTTGCTTGGGCGCATGTGCTCCCGAGCGCTCGCCCTATAGCGAATTCCGTACACTCACCGACGAGGGTTGGTTTTCTTCTATGCCCCTAAAATTCAGTCCCCAACTGGTCGACTCTACTGTGCAGACCTGCAATGTGGAGGTGGCGGTGCGCCACAACAACAGTTATCCCTATAGTAGCCTGAATCTTGTGGTTGACTTTATCGATAGTCGCTATAGGGTTGTTCGCCACAATGTCGTAATTCCTGTGGCTAATGGCTACGGCAACTGGTTGGGTTCGGGATTTGGTCGCTTTTATCAAGAAAAGGTCACTGTCGCCGAGGGTGTTGCCCCGGCCTCGCTTCACAGCATTGTAGTGTGGCAGGCGATGAAGGGCTGCGAGAAGATCACCGACGTTGAAAACGTTGGTATTATCATTACTCCTGTCAATTATTGACAACTAATTTGTTCGGTATTTACCTATGAATAGTCTTATTCCCTCACACCTTGAGCAAGAGATACAATCTCGTGTGGCGCGCATTGCGTCGGAGCTTGTTTCAGCCGGCATCGATGCAATGCTGGTTGCCGATAATGTCGGTCTGTACTACGTGAGCGGACGCGTTTATGCCGGATATGCCATGGTCATGGCCGATGGCACGGCGCGTTATTTTGTGCGTCGTCCCTGCGATATAGATGGTGTGGACTACATACGCAAACCCGAGCAGATTGCCGAATTGCTGGGCTCTGTACCAGCCGTCATCGGCATGCAGTGGGACTCGCTCTGTGTTTCCGATTACAACCGCCTGTCAAAGGCATTCGAGGGCTCTCGCATTGTCGATTGCTCAGCTATCATGCGCAGAGTACGCGCGGTGAAATCTCCTTATGAGATAGACTTGTTGCGTAGTTGTGGCTTAAAGCACAAAGAGGCCTACAGCCATATCCCCGAGATATACCGTGAAGGTATGACCGACGTGGAACTGCAGATTGAGATTGAGCGCCAACTTCGTCTTCACGGTTGTCTGGGCATCTTCAGGGTACACGGTGAGTCTATGGAACTGTTCATGGGAAACATTTTGTGTGGCGATAATGCCGACAATCCCACTCCCTATGACTTTGCCATGGGTGGAGCAGGGCAGGACCCCTCTATCCCTGTAGGCGCCAACGGCACTGTTATTGCCGACGGCAATGCTGTAATGGTGGATGCTTGTGGCAATTTCAATGGCTATATGACCGACATGACACGCACGTTCCGTGTGGGTGAGTTGCCCGAACTGGCGATGAAGGCTCACCGGTTGTCGATTGACATAAACCGCCGCTTGGCACAGGAGGGCAAGACCGGTGTTGAGGCTAAACGCCTTTACGAGATTGCGCTTGAGATGGTGCAGCAGTCGGGTATGGACGACTATTACATGGGCCATCGTCAGAAGGCGGGTTTTGTGGGCCACGGTTTGGGTATCGAAATCAACGAGGCTCCAGTGCTTGCGCCGCGCAGCCGCGATATTCTGGCAGAGGGCAACGTAATTGCCGTTGAGCCTAAGTTTGTGATTCCCGGTGTAGGAGCGGTGGGCATTGAAAACACTTATGTCGTGCACGATGATGGCATGGAGTGTATCACGCTTGCACCCGAAGAAATTATATCGTTGAACTAAATAATAAATGTAAAAAGATGGAGGGCTTTGGAACATTTGAATATATCCTCGAACTTGTAGCGACAGCGTTCTACGCCATTTCGGGCGCTCGCCTTGCCGCGTTTAAGAAGTTTGACTGGTTTGGAGCCTACACCATTGGTTTCCTTACTGCATTCGGTGGCGGTACCATTCGCGACGTGTTGCTTGGCATCGACCCGTTCTGGATGGACGATGTGAACTATGTCATCGCCACTGCATTGGGTTTCTTTATGGTAATCATCTTCCAGAAGTGGCTTGTGCGCATTGAGGGTACATTCTACATCTTTGATGCCTTCGGTCTGGGCCTCTTTGTGGTTGTTGGTATTTACAAGACACTGCACACCGGCCACCCCATGTGGATGGCAATCATGATGGGAACAATCACCGGTGCGATGGGCGGTGTACTCCGCGATATCTTTATCAACGAGGTTCCGCTTGTATTTCGCAAGGAGGTCTACGCTACCGCATGTATTATGGGAGGTATCGTATACTGGCTTGTAGGTATGTTGGGTTTCAACGAAATTGTTCCTCAACTGTGCTGCGCCACATTTGTAATTGTGCTGCGATTCCTCGCAGTGAAGTACAACTGGTCGTTCCCTGCACTGCACTACACCTTCAAGGGCGAAGGAGATAATGAACCTAAAACTGAAGAAAAAAATGAAAATTGATAAAGCCGAGGCAAGAAAAACAACTGTACAGTTGCTCAAGTATGGTGTAATAGGAGTTTCCAATACCCTCATTACCCTTGTGGCATTTTATCTGCTCAATACCCTCGCTGGCTGGCCTTATGGCATTGCCAACGTGATAGGTTACATCTTGGGTTTGATCAACAGTTTTGTGTGGAACCGCAACTGGGTTTTCAAGACCAAGAATGATCTTAAGCGCGAAGCCATTCTCTTCGGCTGCGGGTTCTTGCTCTGCTACACACTTCAGGGCCTCGTGAGCTGGTTCCTGCTCGAGGGATTGGGATGGAAGGACATGGGAGAGATTTCATGGCTGCCCATGAAGAATACAGGCCAAAACATCGTCATGGTCATTGCTATGGTATTCTACACCCTTGCCAACTATGTCTATAACCGCGTGGTTACCTTCAAGGAAAAGAAGTAACTGCATAGCATAAAAGAATAAGCGCGTCCCTTGCACACAAAGCATGGGACGCGCCTTTTTATGTATCTCTGTTTGTTCAATCCTTGAGGTAACCCTCGAGTTTGAGCAATGCTTTCTTCATTTCGATGCCGCCGCCGAAACCTCCGAGCGAACCGTCGCTTGCGATGACGCGGTGACATGGATAGACAATCATCATGCGGTTATTATGGCACGATTGGGCTGCCGCGCGGTAGGCCTTGGCATTGCCGGCGTTCTTTGCCAACTCGGCATAACTTACAGTCTTACCGTAGGGTATTTCTTTCATTGCTTTCCACACTGACTCGGAGAATTCTCCTCCCTTGAAATATGTGGGCAGGTCAAAGTTTTGAAGTTCGCCGCTGAAGTATTTTTCTATTTGCTCTTTGCAGCACCCAAGCAATGGTATGTCTTCCTTGACTACTGTAAGGCGCATTGATTTGCCGACTTTTGACAACATCTCCTCGGCATTGCCAGTGGTTACAACCACAATGCCCTTGTCGCAACCGCCTATTGTAATCTTTCCCACAGGACTATCCATTGTGGTGTAGCACAGACGGCCCTTGTAAGTGGGAGTAATGCCTATTGCTTCGGCACGTTCCATCATGAAAGGGTAGGCCGCTGTGTAACTGTTGGCAATGGCTCCGTCAAGTATCGCATCCTTGATTGCGTCCTTAATCTGGCCCACTTCCTTGGAAGGTGTCAGTCCGAATGTTACCATAACCTCAGCACCGTCGACGGGCGGCTGGAAATTGCGCACACGGTCTTTCTCCTCAATGTCCACAAGTTTGCTTTTAACGAGGTCGAAGTTCTCGCGGAATCGCTTCACTTTTTCCTGGTTTTTGCTTGTGATGTCGGCCTTGCACAGCGTCATCAGGTCGTCGATGTCGTCACCGGCGTCAAAGAGTAGACGGCGCACAGCCGAGTCGGTAACACCATCCTCGACCAGTGCGATGGGGCGCATGTGCAGTCCCACGAGTTTTTTCACATATTTCATGTGCTCGTTAAGCGGTAGACGCATGCGGCCGAATACCTTGGGAACCATCTTTTCGCCTATGAAGTTATGGTTGTGGAAGGTCCAGCCCAGAGCATTGTCCCAGCGCTTGGTGGCGGGTTTGCCTATGTCGTGCATGAGTGCTGCCCAGCGCAACCACTCGTTGGTAGATGCGGCTGCCACATTGTCGAGCACCTGCATGGTGTGCAGGAAGTTGTCTTTGTGTCCGCGTCCGTGGCTGTTATCCACGCCCTTCAGGGCAGCAAGTTCGGGGAAGATGAGGGGCAGCAACCCGCAGTCGTCAAGCAACTTGAAACCGCGCGAGGGTCGGGGAGCGCGCATTATCTTCATCAGTTCCTCGGCAATGCGTTCGCGCGTAATGATGTCAATGCGGTGTGCATTGCGCCTGATTGCCTCGAATGTTTCGGGATAGATATCAAATTCCAGTTGGGTGGCAAATCTCACCGCACGCATCATGCGCAGTGGGTCGTCGCTGAATGTGATGTCGGGGTCGAGTGGGGTGCGTATGATGCGGCGTCCCATATCGCCTATGCCGTCAAAGGGATCAAGCAATTTGCCGTATGTGCTTGCGTTGAGCGATATTGCCATGGCGTTGATGGTGAAGTCACG
>DCGA01000124.1:7632-8541 GCA_002314465.1 bacterium UBA1790
GTACCATCTTCGACAATGGGGTTGCGCGACTCACGGCGGTAGCTTTCCTTGCGTGCGCCCACGAACTCCAGTTCCATGCCCTCGCGAGTCTTCACCTGTGCTGTGCCGTAGGTCTTGAACACTGCCAGAGTGGCCTTGCCTTTGCCCATACGGTGGGCCACGGCCTTAGCCACCTCGATGCCGCTGCCCACAGTCACAAAGTCCATGTCTTTGCTGGGGCGTTCCAGGAAGATGTCGCGCACATATCCGCCCACCACATAGCACTCGCGGTTTATCTCGTCGGCTACACTGCCCACTAGATGAAACACCGGCAATTCTATGTGTTTTTTTATTTTGTTGATATCGATTTCCATAAATGCATTTATTCAATGCAAAATTACTAAATTTATTGCTAATTACCTAATGTGATGCAATGCTGTGTCCTGTTTTGCGTATAAAAAGGTTATTTAACTAAATAAAATGATTAAATATTTTGTGGAGTTGCCAACTTGTGCTATCTTTGCAATGAAAAATAGACCGACACTGTTCCAACAACACCTTATATATAAATAAGCATCGTTGTTGAAACCTGTGAACAGGAAGGTAATTGATATACAGTTCTTTTATAAAATCATCCCAATTCATTAAGCGCTCTTAGGTGAACACTTTGTCCCTTTTGTGCGCATTGGGTCTTTGCGTTACTGCATATCTTCCTGTACTTGAAACTAAATGAGAAAATATTACTTTAATTAAAAAATTTAATCTCTCAGGTATAATTATGACGCTCGGTCGCGTGATGTGCTCCGTTGTGTCATTACCCGAGGCTTAAAAACAACATAAGATTTATCTTTAATAAATTTAATATGTATTTACTTAAGGAATTAGAGGCTATGGCCGAGGAGCAACTGCGCGAAGTTGCCAAGTCAATGG
>DCGA01000176.1 GCA_002314465.1 bacterium UBA1790
TATAATGACAAGATAACCAGATGGGTGAATTTATAAAAAAAAGTATTGACTGGGCATTGGCAAAGTATGAGTGGGTAATGGCGCTCATACTCAAGGGACGTCATGTGCAGGTCAACCGCGAGAAGTACATACGCAAACTGGTGGCGCGCTTCTACGGCAAAAAGAGCGCCGAGGAACAAGAGCAACTGGTGAAGCAGGCAATGGACGGAACCCTGCCCGACATTCTCGACGAGAAACAGCAGAAGAAGGCCTACAGCAGCCTGCGCTGGCGCTACGGTACTATCGTGTTCTTCGTGTCGTTCTTCATGACTACAGTGCCCAACAACGTGTGGGTAATCGTGGCCTCGTGTGCCATCGACCTCTATATATTCCAGTGCATGCAGTTCCGCGCCATGCAGAAGATAATGATGCTTTACGGCCAACCCATAGACCTCAACGACAACATCAGCGGCGGCATCGACACAATCCTTTCGGTCGACCGCTCCGGCGTCATGATAGGCAAATACCCGTTGTTGCAGAAGATGAAATCGGGCCTTGGATTCCTTGCCAAACAGTTGGTGCAGAAGCAAGGGCCCAAGATGATTTCCAAGGTAGTGCGTCCGGTATTCCTTGTGGTGCGCCGCCAGTGCATCAAGTGGTTCTCGATGGTAATTGCCAAGGAAGACGTGGCATTGGCATTTGAGATGCTCATACCCATCACCTGCGCCTTTATCTCGGGCCTCGTATCGGTAGTCGTGCTCATCCCCATGTGCAACAAACTCCAGAAGAAAATCAAGAGCGGCGACCTCAATCCCGCCCCCCAGGAACCCACCGAGGCAGTAGAAACAATCCCCGCTACAGAGTAAGACGTGCAGTGTTTTGCCCTTTTTAGATAGATTAATGCGAGGGGGTGGTGTGATGCAGGTGGCGGCGGTAGTGGAGTAGGATTTGGGTTGAGAACTGCGTGGGGTCGTTGATGAGGAGGATTTCGTGCCACAAGTCGGTGGCGATGAAGAAGTCCTCGCCTCGCAGGTTGTAGCGCTGCACGATGTTGCGGTTAATCCATTCAGTAAGTCCGTTGTGAAATGCGTATTGCAGTTCAAATTCATGTGTCTCCATGATTGTTTTTTTGTCGACTTCGGAGAGTGTCTCGTCGATGATTGCAAAGCACTCTTGCAGTGTGCGTGGTGTGTTGTTTTCCATAATCGTGTGTTTTTATTAGTGTGGTGCAAAGTTACACCTGAGGTGTGCGCGAAATGGGCACAACTACCTTAACTAAACAAAAATGTACCACCGCCGCACAGGCACACGATACTACACCCCAAGGCATTAGCACCTTGAGGTAACCGTTAAACCCTAAACCTTACTTGGGTTCCCAGTAGCAGCGTTTGGGCGAAACGATAGCGCCTTCTTCCTTGAGTTGCTTCATAGCCTTGTCAACTTCCTTGCGGTCGAGTCCGCTCAGTTCGGCTACCTTCCCGGCGTTGAGAGGAGTGCCGGCCTGCTTCATTGTTTCCAGAACTTTGTCTTTAGCTTCCATGTAATAGGGGTCGTTATTGTGGTTAAACAGTTTGAGTGCTATTGCTGCGCACGCTTCGGCATCGGCGAGCGCGTGGTGGTGGTTGGCAAGATGGTATCCGCATCGCTCGGCAATGATGTCGAGGTTGTGGTGTCCGCACGGCCACACCCGTTTAGACTTTTGCAAAGTGCACAGGAAGGTGTAGTCGGGATAATCCATCTGATAGCATCGGAACACCGCCTTGAGGCAGTTCTCGTCAAAGGCCTTGTTGTGTGCCACGAGGGGCATACCCTCGATTAACGGCTCCACCTGTTTCCATACCTCGGGAAATACCGGTGCATTGCGGGTGTCGTCGATGGTGATGCCGTGCACTTGCTGGCACCAGAAGGTGTAATACTCGGGCTCGGGCTTAATGAGAGAGTAAAACGAGTCGGCAACCACACCATTGCGCACCACGACGATGCCCACCGAGCACACGCTGGTACGCTCGTTGTTGGCTGTTTCGAAGTCTATCGCTGCAAATGTGTCTAATGCCATGCGTTGTTCAACAAATGTATTGTAGATGCAAATGTACAAAAATAGTTTGGTAACGGCAAGAGTGTTGCAGATGTGTTAAAGGGGATATTGTTCTTTTTTTGTTGAGCCGATGGTATCCGTTAGCAAAATATTCATTACCTTTGTGGACGAATATGGAACATGAAGTTTTTTCTCGCTCTACCATTTGCAGTTAGGCATTTTGGTTTTCATGATAGGCCTTATCGGGTCGCTTATCTTGTCGCGTGTCTTCGTAACAAAGCGAATGCGTGCTTATGAGCAATCGCGCTGGCTCCTGGTAACCGCTTTGCTTATTATCTCGGCACAGGTTGCTGTGCAGCTGGCATTCGGCATCCGCGCTAACAATGACAATGCTGGAGCGTTGGTAAACGTCCTGTTCTATGCCCCGGCTGCGTTTTGCATTACCCTTGCTATGCTCAATCTTGAGTGTGACTCCCGTCGGCACAAGCGAACCATGGCGGTATTTGTGATAGCATGTATTGTAATTGCCGTTTTGTTTGCTGTGGGTTGGTTTATTTACCATAGCCTCGATATGCAGTGGCTCACCTATGTCATCATTGCGATTTTTGCAATAACCCTTGGTGGCTTTGTGTGGGTACCGTTCAAGGAGATGCGCCGCCTGCGCTCGCGCATCAATGCCGATGCAGGTAACCCCCAGATTGCTTATTCGATGTACACCCGTGTAGGTTCGGCTCTGTTCCACGGCATGGCATGCTTGCTACCCTTTGCGCTGCTTATTCGTCCGGTTGTCGTGGTTGTGGCGATTCTCATTGCTATTTCGTTGTTTGTATATATCGTCAGTTTCATTGCTTTCGGTTTTAGCATACACACGCTCGAGGATATCGCCGACTATATAGAGAACGGCGAAAAGCAAGAAGTAACAGACCTTACCAGCGACCAAATGCAGAAGGTGAGTGAGGCACTTGATGCGTGGGTTGCCGACAGCGGATACTGCGACTGCGACATGACGCTTACCATGCTTGCCAAGCAGATAAAGATACCCCGCAACGACATCTCACAGTATATCCAAGATCAGCATGACTGTAACTTCCGCATCTGGCTGTCGAGGATTCGCTTCGACGCTGCCAAGAAGATGCTGCTCGACCATCCCGAGTTCAGCAACGATGCAATAGCACTGTCGTGCGGATTTGGCTCTCGAGCCCAACTCTACAACCTGTTCCGCAAGAACACCGGCAAGTCGCCCCGCGAGTGGGTCGAAGAACACCTTGCCAAGAAACACCAAAGATAAATTCCCGTATCACATGCACTGCAACAGCACCATGCCGACACCCCTCACGGGGAGTGTCGTGGGCGATTGTGTGCGTTTTATTGGAGATTTAGTGGGTGGTAATGGGCGAAAATTACTATATTTGTGCATTAATCCGCAAGTGGCTATGAAAAATCGGGTAATCGCAGTATTTATTCTTATATTCTCGGCGTGCCTATCGCTGGGCGCGCAGAGTTTTGTGCATGAGCAGTCAAAGACCTGGATAAGACCCACCGATGAGCGTGTGCTCGACAAACTCTCGCAGTGGCAAGACCTCAAGTTCGGTATAATACTGCACTGGGGACTCTATTCGGTGCCTGGAATATGCGAGTCGTGGACCATTACCAGCGAGGACTGGATTACGCCCGATACCACCCGCACCTACGAGGAATACAAGCAGTGGTACTGGGGGCTGATAAAGGACTTCAAGCCTAACCGCTTCGACCCTGCTCAATGGGCTCGCGTCGCTAAGGCTGCCGGGATGAAATATGTGATATTCACCACAAAGCACCATGACGGTTTCTGCCTGTGGGATACCCGTACCACCGATTTCTCGGTTGCCCACAGCGGTTTTGCCGGTAATCTACGGGTCGATGTTACCCGTTGGGTGATGGATGCATTCCGCAACGAGGGCATCATGCAGGGCATGTATTTCTCCAAGCCCGACTGGCACAGCAACGACTACTGGTGGACGGCGAAGGCAACCCCAAATCGCCTCCACAACTACAAGATTGCCGATTATCCCGAGCGCTGGCAGCGCTACAAGAACTACGTATATGACCAGATAGACGAACTGATGACCGGATACGGCAACGTGGATATCCTGTGGCTCGACGGCGGCTGGTGCACCGCGCCGCGCGAGGATATAGGCCTCGACAGCATCGTTGACAATGCGCGCGGCAAGCAGCCCGGACTCATCGTGGTGGAGCGCGCATGCCCCGGTAAGCACGAGAATTACCAGACTCCCGAGCAGCGCATCCCCGACCATCAGATTACCACCCCGTGGGAGAGTTGCATCACGCTCACCTACGACTGGGGATGGACTCCCCGCCCCGTGTTCAAGACGCCCGCTACGGTCATCGCGATGCTTAGCGAGATTGTTGCCAAGGGCGGGAGCCTCGTACTGGGCGTGGGCCCCACCCCCGAGGGTCTTATCGAGGACAAGGCCGTGGAAATACTTGAGGAGATAGGCCGCTGGACCAGTGCCAACGGCGAGGCGATATACTCAACCATTCCCACACCAGTCTATCGTAACGAGGAGGGCAACGTTTGGTTCACGGCAAGCAAAGACGGGAAGACTGTTTACGCCATTATCCCATGCAAGGACGGAACAGAGTTTCCGTCGACAGTGTCGTGGGCCGGCAATATCCCGCGCAAGGGTTCTAAGGTTGTGATGCTCGACGGCGGCAAGTCGCTCAAGTGGAACACCGTGAACGGCATCACTACGGTTGCCCTACCCCATAACGCCGGTAACGGCATCGCACTTAAAATCACTGTAAAATGAAAAAATCGATTTTCTTGTTAACCATGATGCTGGCGGTACTTGCCGCCCAGGCTATAGATACCCGCTACAAGGACGCAGCGCTTCCCGTTGACAAGCGCGTGGAGATATTGCTCAGTCAGATGACCTTAGAGGAGAAGGTGGGCCAACTGCAGTGCCCGCTGGGCTGGCCCATGTGGGAACGCAGGGGTAATGCCGTTGTGCCTTCGGCGATGTTCGTGGAGCGTATGTCATCGCAGCCCATGGGAGCGCTGTGGGCAACGCTGCGTGCCGACCCGTGGACACAGAAGACGCTTGACAACGGTTTGCACCCGCGCGAGTCGCAGGCGACCATCAACATGCTGCAGCGCTATGCAGTGGAGCATACCCGCCTGGGCATACCCATGTTCATAGCCGAAGAATGTCCGCACGGGCACATGGCTATCGGGACAACGGTTTTCCCCACAGGCATAGGGCAGGCAAGCACGTTTAACCCCGAACTCATTGAGCGCATGGGCCGCACCATAGGCGACGAGATAGCGGCACAGGGTGTGCATGTGGCCTACGGTCCGGTGGTGGACCTTGCGCGTGAACCCCGATGGAGCCGTGTGGAGGAAACTCTGGGCGAAGATACCTACTTGAGCAGCACACTGGGCGCAGCCTTTGTGCGAGGAATGCAGAGCAGCGGTGTAATAGCCACGATGAAGCACTTAGTGGCCTATGGANNCTTTTTGTGGCCTATGGAATACCCGTGGGCGGCCTTAACGGCGAGGCGGCAAGCATAGGCATGAACGCGCTGTTCAACGAGCATATGCCCATATTCAAGGCGGCTGTCGACGCCGGCATAGGCAGCATAATGACATCTTACAACTCAATCGACGGCGAACCCACCTCGTCGAGCAGTTTCTTGCTGCGCGACATCCTGCGTGGTGCGTGGGAGTACAAGGGACTGGTGTTCTCCGACCTCCACAGCATTGAGGGGGTGGCGACTACCCACCGCTGTGCCGCAAGCATCGAGGATGCCGCGGTAATGGCGCTCAAGGCAGGTGTGGACATCGACCTGGAGGGAAATGCTTACCGGCATCTTGTCAACGCCTACAATAGCGGTAAAATAACCGACAGCGACCTTAATGCCGCCGTGGCACGGGTACTGCGCAAGAAGTTTGAGATGGGATTGTTCGACAATCCGTATGTAAGCGCAAGCACCGAGTCGGTTCATAGCGATTCCCATCGCCAGACGGCACTGCAGGTAGCGCGCGAGGGAATTGTCCTGCTCAAGAACGATGGCGTGCTGCCGCTCTCGGGCGATGTGAAACGCATTGCCGTGATAGGGCCTAATGCTGACGTTCCCTATAACCAACTGGGCGATTACACCGCCCCACAGCCCCGCGAGGATGTTAGCACGGTGCTCGACGGCATTAAAAGCCGCGTAGCGCCATCGACGCAGGTGGTATATGAAAAGGGATGCGCCGTGCGCGACACGAGCACAGCGGGCATTTATAGGGCCGTAGAGGCTGCGCGCAGTGCCGATGTTACCGTTCTCGTTGTGGGAGGCTCGAGCGCACGTGATTTCAAGACCGACTATATGGACACAGGAGCGGCTCGCGTCAACGACAACTCTGTTGCCGACATGGAGTGCGGCGAGGGGTATGACCGTCAGTCGCTCGACCTGATGGGTAGCCAGACCCGACTGATGCAGGCTCTCATCGATGCGGGCGTTAAACTTGTGGTGGTGTACATCGAGGGTCGTCCGCTCAATAAGAACCTTGCCCACGACAAGGCTAACGCGCTGCTCACGGCATGGTATCCCGGTGAACAAGGCGGTGCGGCCGTAGCCGATGTAATCATGGGTAACTACAATCCTGCCGGCCGTCTGCCGGTGAGTGTACCGCGCAATGTGGGACAGTTGCCCGTATACTACACCAAGCATCCGTCGCACGACTATATAGAGGGCACAGAACAGCCGCTCTACCCCTTCGGCTACGGCCTTAGTTATTCTACCTTTGTGTATAGTGATATCACAGTGCAGGGCCGCACCGTGTCGTGCCGTGTGACAAACACAAGCAGCCGCGACGGTGACGAGGTGGTCCAACTCTATGTGCGTGACGATGTGTCGTCGATCGTGACTCCCCACAAACAACTCAAGGCTTTTGAGCGTGTGCACATCAAGGCAGGTGAGACAAAGACTGTTACTTTTGCCTTGACCGACGAGATGTTAGCCATTTACGACACCCGGGGCGGCAGCCGTGTAGAGCCCGGCACTTTTACCTTGATGATAGGCCCCGACTCCTCTACCCTGCCCCTGCAGGCTAAATACTCTTACCCGGGTGGGGATTTTTAGACAGAAATGCTTCGCGATGGGATTTTTAGACAGAAGAACAAAAGGGCTGTTGAGGGTGATTTAAGAACAAAAAGAAATTAAGCTTCGCGCGTGTGGATTGGCCTCGCGCAGAACCCGCGGAACTCGCAGAGTTTTTTCCACGAATTAACACGAATTGTCACGAATGCTTCGCGATGGGATTTTCCTCGCACAGATCTCACGGATCTCACAGATTTTATTTTTGACTAAAAAGACATAAAGACTATAAAGCTTCGCGTGGGTGTTTTTTAGACAGAAGAACAAAAGGGCTGTTGAGGGTGATTTAAGAACATAAGTATTATATTAACAACAGATTTATCTGATTTCTCTGAAATATTTTTATGTTCTTGTGCCTTGTATCTGTACTAATTAGCACGAAATTACATTAATTTATTAACCACAGATTAAGCAGACTAAACTAATTTTTTAGTCTTTTTGTTCTTTTGGTCAAAAAGCCTCCGCGTGGGGATAAAAACTTCGCGCCAGCGGGGTTACCGCCGACGCGAAGCTAATAATCAGAAAAATCAGATTAATCTGTTGTAAATAATACCTCCCTCGAGCTCATCCCGACTTAATTGTCGAGGATGATGTTGATGATGGCGTTGACATCCACGATGTCTACATCGCCGTCACCGTTCACGTCGGCGCGGCCTCCGTAGCTCTCGTTGGTTGCGTTGCCCATCACCACGTTAATCACCGCGTAGATGGCAACGATGTCAACGTTTCCGTCGCCGTTCACGTCGCCATTGGCATAAGCCGGGGCTTTAACAGTAATTGTCCATCCCTCGGGGATATTACTTGTGCCTCGTGTTTGTGGCAGCGAACTGGGGCAGATGAATTCGCCTGTTGCAGCCACGTTGACGAGCCATGTACGAGTTGCGACGGACCACTCGGTGAAGTTTACCTCCACTTTACTTAGTTTAGAGCAGCCGTTGAACATGTTCTTGTAGCAATCCTCGACGAGCGAGTCGGCGGGCAGCTTGGGCGCTGTTGTTAACGAACCGCAGCCGTTGAACATGTCTCTGTAGCAACCCTTGGCGAGCGTGGTTGCTGGCAGTTCGGGTGCCTGTGCGAGCGCTGTGCAACCCTTGAACATGTTGGTGTAGCAAAAATCATCCAGTTTGGTTGCGGGCAGCGCAGGCGCCTGTGTGAGCGCTGTGCAACTGCTGAACATGTCGTAATAACAATATTTGGCAAGCTTGGTTGCTGGTAGCGCGGGTGCCTGTGTGAGCGATGTGCAGTTGCTGAACATGCTGTAATAACACTCTGAGGCAAGCGAGTCTGCGGGTAATGCGGGTGCCTGTGTGAGCGATGTGCACTTGCTGAACATGCTGTAATAACACTCTGAGGCAAGCGAGTCTGCGGGTAATGCGGGTGCCTGTGCGAGCGCTGTGCAACTGCTGAACATGCTATCGTAGCAACTCCTGGCAAGCTTGGTTGCGGGTAGTTCGGGTGCTGTTGTGAGCGCTGTGCAACTGCTGAACATGCTGGTATAGCAATTCTCGGCAAGCTTGGTTGCTGGTAGCGCGGGTGCTGTTGTGAGCGATGGGCAATTGCGGAACATGCTGTAATAACACTCTGTGGCAAGCGAGTCGGCGGGCAGCGTGGGCGCTGTTGTGAGCGGTGTGCAAAAACTGAACATGTCTTCGTAGCAATTATCGGTGAGCGTGGTTGCCAGCAACTGGGGGGCTGTTGTGAGCTCACAGGTTGAGAACAAATCAAAGAAGCATCTTCTGCTGGGGATAACCTTTTGTGTGCCGTGGCCGTCGATAAGGCTCATCACACTGCCGCTTGCTGCAGTCTTGCCGATGATTGCGAAGCATGAATAGGGCACACCAATGTCAAGGTCTTCGGGATTGCTGAATCCGTGGGGATTGTCGCCACGCATCTTCACCTTCTCGCCTTTGGCAAGGTTGATGTAGCTGTAGTCCCATGTGGCCCATGTGGCGCCGTCGTCGAGGCTGTATTCGACATTGGGAGCATTGTCATAATAGTTGAGAAGCGAGATGGTTGTTGATCCTGTAGAAGTGAAAGTAAGGTAGTCGCCCTCGTGGCACACTGTGCATTCGCCTCCCGAGAAGTTGTGCGGGAGTTTGTTGCCCTCTTCCACGGTCTTGCTATTGGCGCGCTTGTTTCCGTTTACGGTGCATGTTGCGGTGTACTTGTAGGATGCCCTCGCTGCGCAGGTAGCAGCGCTAACCAGGGTGCGTGTAATGCCGCCGTCGGGATAAGTGGCAGTGGCATTTGCGCTGTGTGAGCAGCCCGAACGAATACAGTTGTCGGTGCATGTTGCGCTGTGTGCGTCGTCGCTCCACTCCCAGGTGCTCTTGAGGTCGTGTCCCAGTGCTGCAAGGGTTATGTCGGTTATCTCGTTTGTGCCGGTTTCACTACTAAAGTTCTTGCCACAGTCGTTGCAGTGATAATGGCGTATTTTACCGGTTGTGGTACAGGTGGGCTCTACCCTTTCTACCCACGAGCCGTTGTGGTGGGTTGTATAGGAGTTGGAATTAGAATAATACGCGCTGCCGTAATTTGCGCCGGTGCATTTCTTGTCTTGTACTTTATAGACGATGTTATTTGCGCTGGTATTTAACAGTGCTTTTATATATGGATAATTATCACTGTTTAACTTTTGGTTCCAAGACAACAAATCTTGAGTAGGGTTGAGTTTATAAGTCACGTAACCCGACCGGCACTGTGCATAGGTAACGAGTTCGTTGGTATCGGAGAACGTTGCATCGCTATCGGTGTTGAACAGCTTCCCTCCGCACGAGTCGGTAAGGGCGCAGTTGTTGGTGATATTGTCGGCGTTGTTTCTTATTCGGCCGCCTATGCCGCTCACATACTTGTTACTGCCGGTGTAATGAAGGCCGCAACGGCTGAAGCAGCCCTGTATACCGCCGAATTTTTTGTTCTCGTTGTTGTTATATCCCAGGATACCACCCATGTAGGGAGTAGAGCCGGTTGAGTAAATTGAGCCTGTACTGTTAGATTGTAATACAGCAGCATTAGTAGTATTGTTTGCAAAACCCAATATACCTCCAATGCAGTCGGTGCTGGTACCGGCATTGATGACACCGCCATATTCGCAACGGGTTATACAGCACTGGGGTGATGTTTGTCCCCCTTCGTAGTGTCCTACAATACCGCCAATATGTTTTTGTGCAACCCCGTTGATGCTTATATTTACGGTTGATTTCACTCCATATATTTGTGTACCTTCTTTTGCACAGCCCACGACGCTACCTATATTTGAGAGCCCGCTGGTGCTGGATGTCATGGTACCTGCAATCGAGAATTTTTCAATATTGCAATTTTGGGTCACGGCAAACATGCCCTGGTTGCCCGTGGTATAGTTCAAGGCAAGGCCTGTAATTTTGTGATAATTACCATTAAAGTGGCCTTTAAACGGATAGGAGGTTGTGCCCAGTGGCAGGTAACTGTCGGTGAGCGCAATATCGTTAACGAGTTTAATGTAGACACCGTCTGCCCATTTTCCTTGGGAGATTTCGATGCGGATTGTGTTTAATTCGGCACCGTATTCGACCAGGTAAGGGCTGGCTTCGGTTCCTTTGCCCTGGAGTGCCCATGCCGCCTGAGGCAGCATGAGCAAGGCGAGCAGTAATGTCGTGATACGTTGAAGTGATTTCTGTTTCATAACGGGGGTGAATATTATGATGTTGTAATTATTAGTTGTCGGTTACTCTCCCAGCAGAATCTGGATAATGCAGTTGATGTCCACGATGTCGACCGCGCCGTCGCCGTTCACATCGGCAGCATTGCGGTAGGGGCTATCGGTGCTACCGAGCATGATGTCGATGATGCAGTTGATGTCTACGACATCTACATCTCCGTCGCCGTTCACGTCGCCGGTGATGTGAGCCGGAGCCTTGACTGTAATTGTCCATCCTGCGGGGATATTACTTGTGCCTCGTTTTTGTGGCAGCGAACTTGGGCAGATAAACTCGCCTGTTGCAGCCACGTTGTTGAGCCATGAATAAGTTGCGTAGGACCACTCGGTGAAGTTTACCTCCACTTTACTTAGTTTAGAGCAGCCGTTGAACATGT
>DCGA01000158.1 GCA_002314465.1 bacterium UBA1790
GTTCGCAAGGCCCTCGGTCATCCGCAGGTGCTGTCTACCGACCGTCACATTCTCCAGGGTTTCCTTGAGCTCGACAATGTAAAGTGGGATGCGTCTTCAAAGACTCTCTCGGGTACTGCCGACCTTGTTGAGAACGAAGCGATGAACATCGTTGTTGCATTGAACGGGTACACGCCTGCAGGTTGTGACAGCAATAGCGGTTCACACGAGATTATCACCGAGGGCGCTGGCTCTACTGTGAAGCTTTGCCTCAAAAATAATAAGTCGGGTAAAGTTGATTGGAAGATTAATTTTTAATATATTTGCATACGATATGAAATCACTTGGCAATATTATATTATTGAGTTGTGTATTAGCGTTGGTGTCATGCTCTGGCGGCATGAAGGTTAGCTCGCCCGACGGCAAGAATGCCTTGTCGCTTCAGCTCGACGACAAGGGCACATTGTACTACAATGTAAATTGTGGCGGCAACGTTGTTGTAGAGAATTCCCAGATAGGGTTGTTGACCGACAATCCCTCGTTCTGCTTTAAGGATGGCTTGAAGTATGTGGGCAAGACAAGCACTACAATAAACGAGGAATACACTCTCCCTGCTGGCAAGAAGCATACCTATATCAACAAGGCAAATGTCACTACTTACACATTTGAAAACGCAATGAACCAGAAAGTGGATGTGGTGTGCCATGCTGCTAACGATGGCGTTGCCTTCAAGTGCGAGTATCACAACGAGACTCCTCTCACAGTGCAAAGGGAACTTACCGAGGTAAGACTGCCCAAGAACACCACATCGTGGATGATGGACTGGACATGGAACTACGAGACATTCTATCCCGAGCGTGCCGTAGATAGCCTCAATAACGGCGAATACCTCATGCCTGCACTCACTCGCGTAAACGATGTGTGGAACCTCATTACCGAGGCCGAGGTTTACGACAAGCCTGCAATGCACCTCATGCGCGATTCGGTCAATGGCAAGTTTGATTATGTGTTTGCACGCGAGGATACGACGTTCGTTTGCCATGCACCGTTCAAGACTTCTTGGAAGGTGTTCATGCTGGGTGACAGACTTGGTAATATCGTTGAGTCAACACTTGTAGAGAACCTTAACCCGCCCACACATCTTACCGATACCGAGTGGATTACTCCTGGTGTCGCTGTGTTCCCGTGGTGGGGAAATTACCTTGCAAACAGCTATATCGACACATTGAAGACCTATGTTGACCTCGCACACGAGATGAAGTGGGAGTGGCTCGAGTTTGATGTGTCGCTTATCAATACTCCGCTTCGTTCGTCACGCGAGTGGGAGAATGTAGACTGGATTCCCGAACTCACTGCTTATGCCAAGGAAAAGGGCATCAAGGTTTATGGTTGGGACGAGATTGCTATCCTTGACAATAAGAAGGGCCGTGACTTTGTGTTCGACCGCTACAAGGAAATGGGTATCGACGGTATCAAGATCGACTATATAGACTCCGACTCTAAATATGCGATGGAGTTTAGGGATACGGCTTGTGCGGTAGCTGCCGAGAAACATCTCATGGTGAGCTTCCATGGCGAAACATTGCCCCGTGGCCATCGTCGTTTCTATCCTAACATGCTCACCAATGAGGCTGTGAGGGGAGCCGAGTATTACACCTTCAAGGGCGACCGTTGTGCCAATAGTACCCACAACTGTACTCTTCCTTTCACTCGCAATGTGGTAGGTCCCATGGACTATACTCCATGCACCTTCACCATTCGCGAGGAGAATCCCCGTACCACAACCTATGCTCATGAGTTGGCTCTGCCCTTTATCTTTGAGAGTGGTTGGGTTTGTATGGCCGACCGCCCCGAGGCATATCTCACCTCTCCGGCTAAGCCGTTGCTGCAGAAGGTAGAGGCTGCTTGGGACGAAATCCACTTCATCGACGGATACCCTGGCAAGTATGTTTGCCTTGCCCGCCGCAAGGGTGCGCAGTGGTTTATTGCTTGCATCAATGGCCCCGAACAACGCAAGGTTAGCATTGACCTCGGCTTCCTGCCCAAGGGTAAGTACAACGCTACGGTTTATTGCGATGGTGACGATGCCATGCACACTTGTAAAGTTGCTCAAACTAAGGTTGTCGAGTCTTCACAGACCTTGGAGTTCGACATTATTGCCAACGGCGGTTTGGTGATTGACATAACTAAAACAAAATAACAAATATGAAACATCTCATTTTATTTGTTTGCCTTCTGTTCGTTTCGGTTAATTCTTTTGCCGCTTCGACACCCAGGATGGAATACCCGCGTCCGCAGTTCGAACGCGCGGCTTGGGTTAACCTCAACGGTCAGTGGACCTATACCTTTGATATGCTCAACGAGGGCATAGAGAAAGAGTATAACAAGGCTACATCGTTCGATGGTAACATCACCGTGCCTTTCTGTCCCGAGAGTTCTCTTTCGGGCGTTAAATACACCGGTTTCATTTCCAACATTTGGTATCACCGCACTATCCAGTGCCCTGCCGACTGGAAAGACAAGAGCGTGATGCTCAACTTCGGCGCAGTGTACTATAACTCTGAGGTCTACATCGATGGCAAGTTGGTTGGCCGTCACTTTGGCGGTAGCTCATCATTCTCGTTCGATGTTACCGAATATGTGTCTGATGGCGAGAACCACAATCTTGTTGTCAAGGCATCAAGCGATGTGCGCAGCATGAAGCAGAGTGCCGGTAAGCAAAGTCTGGTTGTAGGGTCTCACGGATGTGACTATACCCGCACCACCGGTATATGGCAGACTGTATGGATGGAAGCGGTTGACAAACACGGTCTTAAATCGGCTAAGGTGACTGCCGATATCGACCAGAGCCAAATTGTTGTTCAGCCCACTTTCTGGAACGTATCTCCTTTACATAAAATAAAGGTTACCCTGAAAGATGGCGATAAGGTTATCGCCACTAAGACGGTTGCCGCATCTAATTCTTCACACATCGTTATCCCGGTAAAGAATCAGAAGTTGTGGTCACCCGAGTCTCCTTACCTCTATGACCTCGTTTACGAGGTGACCGACGGAAGCGGCAAGGTTGTTGACCAGGTCAAGTCTTATGCGGGTATGCGCAAGGTTCACATCGAGGGCAATAAGATATATCTCAACAACGCCCCCATCTATATGCGCCTTGTGCTTGACCAGGGATTCTATCCCGACGGCATATGGACCGCTCCCAGCGACGCTGCCCTGCGCGGTGACATAGAGATGTCGATGAAGGCAGGCTTCAATGGTGCGCGTCTTCACCAGAAGGTGTTTGAAGAACGTTTCTATTATTGGGCCGATAAGTTGGGTTACCTCACATGGGGCGAGGCTCCCAGCTGGGGCATGGATGCCAATGATGTGGAGGCTTCAAGAAACTTCATCACCGAGTGGAGCGAACTTGTTGCTCGCGACGTAAATCATCCATCTCTGGTCGTTTGGACTCCTCTCAACGAGGAATGGTGGCCCGATGCAGTACAGTATTCTCGCTTTGTGAGCGACCTCTATGACCTCACTAAGAGACTCGATCCCACTCGCCCCGTTAATGACGCAAGCGGTGGTGTACACATCAAGACCGACATTTGGACTGTACACAATTATGAGCAGGATCACGCTAAGTTAAAGGAAATCCTTTACAAAGACGGTAAGTTCTTCCAGACCCCCAACTGGGCCAACAAGAACCCCAATGTGAACGTAGGCTTCAACTCAATCTTTGTAGATACTCCCAATGTCTTTAAGGAATACACCGGCGGCATGCCTTACTTCCTCGACGAGGTAGGTGGTATCAAGCTTGTGAAAGAGAGCGACAAGACCAACACTGAGCAGTCGTGGGGATATGGAACACCCCCCCGCAACGAGGAGGAGTTCTTTGAACGCCTGGAAGGCCAGATAGATGCTGTGTTGAGCCTTAGCGATGTGCTTTGGGGCTATTGCTATACTCAGCTCACCGACGTTGAGCAGGAGCAGAATGGCGTGCTTTATTACAATCGTCAACCCAAGGTCGACATGCAGCGCTTGTATAAAATTTTCAGCAAACAACCCAAGAAATAACTTTAAACTTATTATACCGCTATGAACCGTTCAAGATTTTTACTTTGCATAGCTTCGGTTACATGCTGTTGCTCATTGGCAATGGCACAACTTAATGCTACTGCCGATTTTGGCAAGTGGGAGGAGTATCCCTTGGTTAAAAAGATGGGTGTGTACATGACACCGCTGGTTACTAAGGCTCAGTTAGGACGTGACCTGCCCAAGATGTCTGAAATCGAGTCTCGCTCTTACCGCTACGAGGTGGGTTGGGGTAAAGATGTATATGGTTTCCCCGCTGTATCGGGAACTCTCACAAGTCCTGTCTGTGCTTTTGACAAGTATGATTATATGTTTGACCTTGTGTCACAGAGTTGTCCTTCGTTGGTGATAAGCCACGGCTACACTCCCAAGATTATCCAGCAGGCTGGAGGTTGGCAGTATGCTCCTAAGGACTACGACGCTTGGGCTTTAATCAACAAGACTTATGCTCAGCATTGGAAGACGAGATACTCTAACCACTACATCGAGGTGTGGAATGAGCCCGACTATCCCGACTTCTTCCAGAGCTCACAAAGTGAATACTTCAGGATTTACCAGTATGCTTCTAAGGCAATTCGCCAAGGCGATGCCGATGTAAAAATCGGTGGCCCTTCGGGAGCATTCAATACCTGGCATCAGACATTGGCCGATTATGTTAAGGGCCAGAGTCTGCCCCTGGACTTCCTCTCGGGACACGCCTATGGTACTTATAACTGGCAGTTGGAGCAAATGCGTGCTGTTCTTCGCACTTTCGGCAACAACCAGTGCGAGATGCTTCTCACCGAGTACTTGCCTTACACCGGCACTTCGGCTGCTGGCTTGATGGGCCAATCTGACGCTGCGTGCAATTTCTTTAACTCAATGCTCGGTCTTGAGCAATACACCGACCTCTCTTATGTGCACTGGGCTCAGTATATCGACCCTGCAAGCCCTCAGACCGGCGAATCGGGTGGTGACACCATGAGTCTTATTGACGTTAACAGCGGTCGTCGCCGTGGTGTCTTCAATGCGTTCCGTCTCTTCAGCTGGATGCCTATCGACCGTCGCGAGCTGGTGCTTGACTCTCCCCTCAAGGGCTTTGCTTCGAGCGATGACAGCCGTGTTGCAGCTGCAATATGGAACATGACAGGTGTTGACAAGGAGCTGAATTTCGACATGACCAACATCCCCTTTGAGAACGGTCGCATCGAGATTTATCACATCGATAAGCAGTCTAACTCATGGTATGAGGTTGCCAACGACGATATCCTCCCCGAACTTTGCGAGGACATCAATATCACCGATGGCAAGTACACAATCAGTAATGTGGTGAGAAACCGTGGCGTCTTGTTCGTGCAGATTATCAACAAGGAGGAGAAGTCTTCAACCAAGTATAACCAACCTGGTAAACTTATACGCACTCACCAGTGGTATGATACTCGCACCAACACTTCGGCTTATGCCAACTTTGATGCCAATACATGGACAGCCCGTCTCTCTCTCAATGGTGAGCCCGACGGTAAGGCCCTCCTTGGTATCACTGCCGAGGACCTCCCCGCAACTGTTAAGGTGAAGACCATCAACAGCGGCAACCTTGCTTCTCGCAACAACAATTCCACACTCAATATGCGTGTGGACTACCAGTCGGCATCGGGCGAGTATACCAAGTCGGTTGTATTCTATGGCGACCTCTACAATGCTGCTCGCACATCGGTTCTCCCATGGGGAACTAAGAGTGCCCCCACACAGGCTGTTAAGGTTGACGACTTCGCTGAATTCACTTTCAATGTCAAGGACTATGCTCCCAGCGACTTTAGCGGGCGTGTGATGGTTTCATTTGAAATGGAAGCAGCCGGTCCTAATGCCAAGGCCAACTTCCAGCTGTTTGATGCCAACGATTCGGGTGTTACACTTTCTTGTGGTCCCATTTCACCCATTGTAGACAATGGTATCAGCCTCAAGGCTATTGTCTATGGCGACAAGAGTCAGGTTACCGAGACCGGTTTCATTGTTGCACTTAACGACGAACCCATAAATAGCGGCATTAAGTATAAGTCTACCGATACCGAGAACTCTTACTTTGTGGCCCATGTTCCCAACATAGGTGTTGACAAGGTATACCAGTATCGTGCTTATGCTACCTTGAGCAACGGCAAGACCGTTTATTCTTCGGCCGATGTGTTCCAGGCTCCCGCACTTGTTCCCACGGTAGAGACCTATGAGCCTAAGCTCAATTCTAACTTCTCGGCAGTGGAAATGACGGGTTCTATCGTTAGTACCAACGGTAATCCCATTATCTCTTGCGGATTTGTGCTGTGCGAGACCTATAAGCGTGACCCCAACACTACCGATATACGCGTTACTGCATCTACGGCAAGCAACAAGCTGAATTGTTCTTACATCCAGCTTAAGCCCAACACTCATTATTCGGTTAGGGCATTCGCAACCAATAAGGGTGGCGTGGGTTACGGCAAGACGTTCAAGTTCACTACCGATCCATCGGCAGTCGATGACACCCAGGTTGATAAGGTAAAGACTGTAGTGGCAATTTACTCTCTCGACGGACAGTTGCTCAACGACTACAAGAAGGGAATCAATATTGTCAAGTACAGCGATTCAACCTTTGAAAAGATTTTGAAATGATTTAGTTAGCAATCTCAATTAGCCCCGGTTCCCCTATTTGGAAGCTGGGGCTAATTACATCTTTTGTGATAGTTGTGAATCCAAAAAGTTGGTTGTGTTTCCGAAAAGTTTGTATATTTGCATAACCAATGATACGTGACGCTATGGCGATACCTAAAGTTATACATTATTGCTGGTTTGGAGGTAAAGCTCTTCCCGATAGTGCCAAGAAATGCATAGAGAGCTGGAGCCGCTTTTTCCCCGACTATGAAATCAAGGAATGGAACGAGTCAAACTTCGACGTTTACCAGATTCCTTTCACAGCCGAGGCCTACCGCGAGCGCAGGTATGCCTTTGTGAGCGACTATGCCCGTTTCGCGGTCGTTTACCAGTATGGCGGTATATATCTTGATGTCGATGTGGAGGTTATCAAGCCTTTCGATGATATTCTCGCGAGGGGTGGTTTCTTTGGCCGCGAGGGGCGCCGCGTGGTTGAAGTGAAAAACAAACTGGGTGTTGCCGCCGGCCTTGGCTTTGCTGCTGAGCCCGGTAATGCTTTAATCAAGGAAATCATGGATGAATACCGGGGTCGTCATTTCTTGCTCGAAAGCGGCTACCCCAATCTTTCGGCCAATGTGGTTTTAATCGTGTCGAATATCATACTCAGGCATGGTGTTACCGAGAGCCCCGAGGTGCAGGAGTGCTGTGGCTTGAGCATTTATCCCAGTGAATACTTTTGCCCCTTCAATTACTTCACTAAGGAGATGCGCGTCACCCCCAACACTCATTCCATTCATCACTACGACGCATCGTGGAAAACCGAGGACTTCGGGATGTTCTTTGTTAAGGTAAAGAGAAAACTGCGCATCCTTGCACGGCGTTACCTTAGGCGCTCTTGACAAGTGCATGGCATCACAATAAAAGAAAAAAGGAACTTTGGGTCGAGGCCCAGAGTTCCTTTTCTCGGTATGAAGGTTGTTTTATTGCTTAGTCTACAACTCGGCACGCACCCACATAGCGGTTACGGTAGTAAGTCTCGGTCGACTGGCTCACTGTGATGCCGCTGTGGCAAGCTGCGTGAATAAACTTGAAGGTGTTGTCGTCGTTAACCTGGGTTACGATGCCAACGTGACCGATGCGGCTGCCGCGGGCTGCGCGTCCGTTGAAGAACACGAGGTCGCCGGGCTGCAGGTCATTGCGAGATACTCGCTTGCCGTCATAAATCTGTCCTCTTGAAGTGCGGTCGAGGTTGATGCCAAAGCGCTTGAACACGTAGCTGGTGAAACCTGAGCAGTCAAAGCCACGGGGTGAGCTCATGCCATGACGATAGGGTACGCCACGGAACTGGTGAGCATAGTCCAGGATTTCCTGAACGCGGCTGGTTTGACTTTGCTTGAGATTTGAGTTTTCGATCTGCTCGAGCACGCTGCCGTGCTTGCGAGCCACGAGTTCCTGCGCCTGCGCGCCCATCACGGGTGCCAGCATGGCGATGCAAACTGCGACTACTGAGAGGAGTGTATTTAATTTACTTCCGGTCATGCGAAATAGTTTAGATTACTAATGTGGCAAATCTTTGAAAAAATGGTCAAAAAAGTGCCGTTATCGAGGCTTTTTGCCTCCTTACATTTACAAAATTAGTCAAAATGTGCCGCAAATCCAAACGTTCATTACAATTATAAACATTTACGTTTGCAAACTCCCGACTACCCCGAGGTGCCGTAAACGCAACGGGCATAGGGGTTCAGCGACTATTCTCATTCATTAATTTTTGATATTGGAAAATGACAAAAGTAACATATTTTAACAATATAATACTTCTTTTATGTCCTAATGGTAATAAAAAATGGCCCCAATGGAGCCATTTTCTGTATTTTGGTTTTATGTTTAGGGTTTAAAGTTTAAGGTTTAGGGTTGAGAGTTTAGAGTTTAATGGTTGCATGGTGATGGGGCAAGTGCCATGCCGTTATATATTATATAAAGGTGGCATTACCCCGTTAACCTTTTAACCCCATTAACCTTTTAACCGATTAACTCGTTAACCTTTTATCAAAACGTAAGCGGCGGACGCTGGGTCTGCTTGATGGCGCGGCCCAGGTTGTCGGCGATGTCGCTTGCCATAACGCCATACTCCGACTGCTCCTGTGCGGCGATGTCGCCAGCAAGGCCATGGAGATAAACGCCCAGCACAACGCCTATCTCGGGCTGGTAGCCCTGTGCGATGAGCGATGCGATGACGCCGGTGAGCACGTCGCCGCTGCCAGCGGTCGCCATACCCGAGTTGCCGCTCGAGTTGACAAATACCTTGCCCGAGGGGAATACCGACATGGTGTAGTGTCCCTTGAGCACAATGGTGATGTCGTGCAGGCGGCTTATGTTGAGAGCCTTGAGCAGGCGTTCCTCGTCGCTGTTGTGGACGCCGAAGAGGCGGTCAAACTCCCTGGCATGGGGAGTGATAACCGATCCCTTCGGGATGCAGCGTATGAGCATGGGGCGCTTAGCGATGCAGTTGAGCGCGTCGGCGTCGAGCAAGCAGGGATACTTGCGGTTCTTCAGGAAGGTGTCGATCGCGTCCATGGTCTCGTCGCTTGTGGTGAGGCCGGGACCTAACGCAACCACGCTGAAGGCGTTGTTCTTCTCAATGTTCGACACCACGTACTCGTTCTTGTCGGGCTGGAAGATAACCTCGGGCAATGATGTCTGCAGGGGCAGATAGCCCATGCTGGGGGCATGCACGGTAACGAGGCCTGCACCCGAGCGCATGGCGCCGCGGGCTGCAAGGATGGCTGCACCCATCATGCCGTAACTGCCCGCCACGAGCAGCACTGTGCCGTTGTCATACTTGTTGCCGAAGGGGTTGCGCTCATGTATCAACGCGCTCGCGTCGCTGCCGTCGATGGTATAATAATCGGTAGAGATAGCGTCGTAGGCACTGGGGTTGAGTTCAAGGTCAAGCACCTTGCATTCGCCTATGAACTGCGCGTTCTCAGAGAAGAAGAACGACAGACGCTTGAACTGGTAGGCGAGCGTGAGGTCGGCCTTGATGATGTTGCGACGGTCAACACTCTGGTTTAACTCGCCGAAGAGGCCCGAAGGCATGTCAATCGACACAATGTAGGCACCGCTGTCGTTGATGAACTGCACCAGCGAGGTGTAGCCGCCCTGCAGGGGACGGCGCAGTCCGGCGCCGAAGAGGCCGTCAATCACCACATCGTTCTCGGTGAGCTCGGGAACGTTGAAAGTCTCGGTCACCTCGGTGTACTTGATGCCCTCGAGCTGGTACAGGCGGTCACGGTTGGCCGAGCAGCAGTTCGACAGGTGCGAAGACTTCACGTTGAGCAGATACACCTCGGGCGAGTAGCCTTGCTCAAAGAGCATGCGCGATACCGCAAGTGCATCACCGCCGTTGTCGCCGGGGCCGGCAAACACGACGATGCGCTTGGTAGAGCGCCAGCGCTTCATGATTTCATAGGTCACTGCCGATGCGGCACGCTCCATCATGTCGAGCATTGAGATGCCCTCAAGTTCGATTGAGCGCTCAAATATATGTTTAATTGCGTCGTTTGTAAATATCTTCATTTTCCAGTAATTTTCGGGGAAACATTATTCATGTCGTAACAATCTACAAAAATAGTGAATTAAATTCTATTTGTCAACTTAAAACAAAAATTTTTTTAAAAAAACATTTGTCAACCGCGATTGTGAAGCCTGCGTGTGTGTTTTTTCATGGAAAAATTGTACCTTTGCTTTGAAATTGAATGCTATCAAGTTGTTTTTAGCGACTGGAAACATATACAAAATGGGTAGAAAAAACATAATATTCAAGTTGTTGCTGCTGGCGTGCTTCACGCTGGCTGCCGTGCCCGTGTGTGCCGAGTCGCCTATTGTGAAGAGCGTCCTCAATAACGTGGATAAGTTCAGTACCGACTACCAGCGATGGGAGAAGATGCCCGTCGAGGAACTGAATATAGTCGCCAATGCTTATCTCAACTCGGCGCTTCACGACAGCGCCTACGTGTGCTACAGCATCCTTGCCAAGAAGGATGCCGGGGAGTATGCCGATGTCGCTTGTCATGCCAAGACCTGCCTGGGTGTTCTGCTGTATGAGTGCTATGGCGATTACAAGAAATCTTCTGCCATGCTGCTCGATGCCGAGAAGATGGCCAATGACCAGGGCATTATCAGCGAGCTCCCATACATCGAATTAACCCGTGCAGCCATCGTGCTCGATGACCTCAATTTCAACTACGACTACGCATTCTCTCCGCAGGTAATCCCCGCGTTCCAGCGCGCATTTGATGTGGCTCTGCGCGATAACAACCTGCACCCGGCTGTCATCTCGTTCAATAACATTGCCTATGTAGCCATGAAGTTTAACAAACCCGACTTCGTGCTGAAGAACATCCCGCACATACGCAAGGCAATATCTACTTATAAGAACACGCGCGAGCCCAGCGAACCCTATTATGTCCCCGACAGCGTCATTATGAAAGATTACGCGCTCGTGCTTGCCGAAGCCATGGAATGCTATGCCAGCCGTGATTATGCCCGCACCCTTACTCTGCTCGACCAGCTCCCCGATAAGATTCTCAAGAAGAGCAAGGACGCCATAGCACGCTATGTGGGCTGTATGCATCTTATGAAATACTTTGCGTTGATGCAGATGCACCGCGACGATGATGCTCTTGCCGAACTCGATTTCCTTGAGAAACTGGCTGTCGATGCCGGTATCGACGATTGCTATCTCGAGACCTGCTGGATGAAGGTTGACTACTACACACAGCACGGCAACACGGCAATGGCCAATCAATACCAACTGGCATATTACAAGAAGAAAGACGCATATATGCGCGAGAGCAACCTCCAGTCTCTTCACCAGGCCGAACTTGAGTTTGAACTGCAGCAAGAAATCAACAAGGACATCGAGCGCAAGCAGTATGCCCGCTTTTTGCTCGTGGGACTCATCGGTCTCGCTGTTTTCTCGGCTGTTCTCGCCATCCTCGTTGCTCTGCTCGTGAGGAAAAACCGCGACCTCCGAGAGAAAAACCTCAGTTTGTACAAGAAAGCACAAGAGATGCTCCAGAAAAACTCTATCGCCGATATGCCCGAACAAATTGCCGATACCGATTCGGACCAAGACGGAGAAAGTGAAACTTGCCCCGTACGTTCTAATCCATCCAAACTGATGAAGCAGATTCTCGAAGTGATGGATTCGTCGCAAGAAATCTACGAACCCGGTTTCCAGTTGCCGCGACTGGCCGAGTTGGTCAATTCTAATGTGGGCGAAGTGTCGCACACCATCAATGACGAACTGCACCGCAACTTCAACGACCTCCTGGGCGAATACCGCATCAAGAAAGCATGCCGCATAATGAACGAAACGGAGTCTTGTACAACCATGACGGTCGAGTCTATTGCCGCCAGTGTGGGCATCAAGTCGCGTTCTAATTTCACTTCGCTTTTCAAGAAATTCACTGCTCTTACCCCCACAGCCTACATGAAAATCGCCCGAAATGAGCAGAAAAACCAAGAAATTGGTGCTAATTTATAATTTAGCACCGATTGGCCTGTCATTTTCTTGCCGTTTTTATTTATCATCTATAACTTTGCCACTATAATTATTAATCATTTTAAAAGCAAAGCTTATGAAAAAATTCTTACTCTTTGCGATGTGTGCGATGGTTGCATGCTTCGCGGCAAAGGCCGAAAAGGCAGGTGGTGAATGTGGTGACGATGGTGACGAGGTTTATTGGTCTGTCAGCGACGATGGAACAACATTGTCGTTTACCGGTGAAGGATGGGTGGCCGACTATAATAATTTGACTACAATATCCGAATCCTACCCGTGGCTAACATTTGGTCCGCAAACCCCGTGGTATCAATACAGAGAAGGTATTACCACCGTTACCATCGGTAGTGATGTGGATCAAGTAGGTTTCGGTTGCTTTTATGGCCTTGACAACCTGCAAAGCATTGAGGTAGATGAAGACAATGGCAATTTAAAATCGGTCGACGGCGTGGTCTACAACAAAGCAATGACTTGCCTGTTTTACTACCCGACGGGAAAGGCCGGTGCTTATACTATTCCTGCAACAGTTCAATATCTCTCTGAGGGTGCATTCCTCGGTTGCAAGGGACTTACAGAAGTTACTTTTGCAGAAGGCTGCAAGGCGAGCATTCCATTTCGTACGTTTGAATGGTGTACCTCGCTCAAGAAAGTTAACTTAGTTCCTTCATGCCCGGGAATTGAAGGAAGGGCTTTCTGGGGCTGTTCAAGCCTGGAATCTGTATTTGTATACAAAAACACAAATGTGTCTAATGGCGCATTTGCCGATTGCGGAAGCCTCAAGGAAATAACCATTGAGGAAGGTCATCTGAATTCGGTATCGATTGATGGCATACATTACCAAGTATCTGAAGGGAAATTGATATGTGAAAACTATCCCATGGGAAAAGATTTGACTAATCTTGTCTTCCCCGAAAATGTTACCGTTGTTTCTAACGCAGCGCTGTTTCATGCGGCAAAACTCGAAAGCATTACTCTCCCCAGTGGAATGACGAATATCGGCGAAGATGCATTTGTGGGTTGCACTGGACTTAAAAGCATTATTTGCATGAGTGAAACTCCTCCTGCATTTATGATTATCCAGAAAAACTATCCTTTATACCCGACATATGGCATTGACACCGAAAATTGTGTGATTTATGTACCCGAAGGATGCGTTGAGGCATACAAGGCTGCAACAATTTGGAAAGAATTTGCACACATCGAGGAGTACAAAGATGCACCTACTGCTGTGACCGATTTGAATACAGGTGTAAATACTCCCGTTAATGTTTACAACATGTGCGGAATGCTGGTTCGCAGCAATGTTATGAGCGGCGAAGCAACTCAAGGTCTGCCCCAGGGCATCTATGTAGTGGGCAACAAGAAAGTTGTTGTAAGATAAGTCCCCCAATCACAAACCTACTAATAAATAAAACGGGGAGTCTCCCCCACCATGGGGGAGATTCCTTTGTTTTTTGTTGATGTGGCCAATTAAGACAAGAGATTTATGTTGGTTTCTAATATCACTCTTTGAAATAATTGTCTTTGCACTGATTATTTTGTATATTACAATTTATATTTTAAGGGGTTTTAGGATAATCAAAAACATGAAAAAGATTATATTATTGATTGCATTACTTAGCGCTATGTTTGCGACAAGCGCGAGTGGCCAGGTCGTGAAGGGCGATATGAACGATGACGGTAAGATTGACATATCTGACCTGAACGATATTGTGAACACTGTACTCGGCTTAAAGCCGTTGCAGTATATACAATCCCTGGTGGTTAAGGGCGACATGAACGATGACTGCAAGATCGATGTGTCGGACATTAACGAGATTGTGAACACGATTCTCGGCAATTCACCGCTTCGGTATATCCACGAATATGTTGACCTGGGTCTCCCCAGCGGCACGTTGTGGGCGACCACCAATATCGGTGCCGACTGCCCCGAAGACTTTGGCTTATACTTCGCTTGGGGCGAGACCACTGGTTATGCAGTTGATGCCAGTGACGGCCACTCGTTCGACTGGGCGAACTACAAGTGGTGCAAAGGCAGTTTCTCAAGGCTGACCAAGTACTGCATCAAGGACGAGGAACTGCCCCTGAGTACATCCCCCGACGGGAAGACCATCCTTGATGCGGAGGACGATGCGGCGACTGCCAACTGGGGCAGCGGCTGGTGCATACCCTCTATTGCCCAAATCGAGGAGTTATACAACAGCGGCTACACCACCACTGAGTGGACAACCGTGAATGGAGTATACGGAGAGAAAATCACGAGCAAAAGCAACGGCAACAGCATTTTCCTGCCTGCCGCAGGCTACCGCTCCGCCAAAAACTATATTATTAATTCCGGCGGCTTCTACTGGTCGCGCGAGATCTACTTGTACTTCTGCTGCGACGCCTACTACCTGCGCTTCAGTTCATCCAGTATCTACCAGACTCAAGGCAGCCGTTGCGACGGGCGCAGCGTGCGCGCGGTTAGAGCCACCACTGCCCAGTGACCTTGATGTGAAATGTAATATGTTATTGATAAAATAGTGAAAATTTCTCTTCAGCGGGAGGGTGTTTGCCGTGCGGCAAGCGCCCTCTTCTATTGTCGGTCTGTCGCCCACTCACCGCTGCTCACTCCGCCGAGCTCGCTTCTGCAGGGTTGGCGGAGGTTCGCTGGTCGCGGCACGGGCTGTCGCCCACTTACCGCTGCTCACTCCGCCGAGCTCGCTTTACTCGGTTGATGGCATGGAGTGGGGGATTGCTGCATTAATTTTGTCGCATATAAATGTATTAACCCCTTAACCTTTTAACCCCTTAACCTTTTAACCCCTTAACCCTTTAACCCTTTAGATTTATTATATGCAACAAGATGTAAATGTGGCGGTACTCAATGCCGCCTATAATGCCTGGAATGCAGGCGCCTCGCTGCGCAAGTCCCGCCAGCGCAACAAGCGGTTTGCCTACGGCGACCAGTGGGGCGATGTGTCGGCCGATATGTCGGGCAATGTAGTGACCGACTGGCAACGCTACAGCGTGAACGGGGCGTCGCCGGTAACCAACAACCTGATACGCAACCTCGTGCGTACGGTCGTGGGCCGCTACCGCGCCCAGGAGATTGACAAGGAAGCACCCGTAGTGAAGAACCTAAAGACGATTGCCGAGGATAACGAACTGCCCGAACTCGACAGCCGTTCGCTCGAGGAGTTCCTCGTGTCGGGCTGTTGCGTGCAGCGTGTCGACACCGAGGCCGTGGCGGGCGTGAAACGCACCGTGGTGGAGATGGTGAACCCCAACCGTTTCTTCATCAACGCCATGCACGATGTGCGCTCGTGGGACTGCGAGATTGTGGGCCAGTTGCACGACCTGAGCATTGCCCGCCTGCTGCAGCGTGTGGCATGCGGGTCGAGGCGCAAGGCGCAGTGGGTGAGGCATCTGTACACCGACAATGCCGAGGAACGCACCCATGCATACGCCCAGTCGATAGGCGCCGACACGCAGAGCGCCACCTCGTTCTGGCATCCCTCCGAGCCCGGCAAGTGCCGTGCCATAGAGGTGTGGACCCTCGAGAGCCGTGAGGTGACGCTGCGACATAACCGCCGCACCGCCCAGCTCACCGTTGAGCCCACCACGCAACGCAAGGCCGACGACTCGCCCGACGTGCACTGGGACATCATTACCACATGGCACTGCCGCTGGTTCACTCCCATGGGCGACCTGCTCGCCGAGTGGGACTCGCCTTACGGCCACCGCGGCCACCCCTATGCCATGAAGTTCTACCCGCTCATCGACGGTGAGGTACACTCGTTTGTAGAGGGTGTCATCGACCAGCAGAAGCACGTTAACCGCATGGTCACCATGCTCGACCAGATAATGGCGTCGTGTGCCAAGGGAGTACTCCTGTATCCCGAGACTGCACTGCCCGACGGATTCTCGTGGACCGATGTGCGCCGTGTGTGGAGCAGCACGGGAGGCATCCTGCCTTACTCGCCGCAGATGGGCACCGAGAAACCCGAGCAGATCTCGGCCAATGCCACCGATGTGGGCGCCTACGACATGGTGAGGCTGCAGATGCAGTTGCTCGAGGAGGTGTCGGGCGTGAGCGGCGCGCTGCAGGGCAAGTCGCCCGCGGGCATCAACTCGGCGGGGCTGTACCAGGCGCAGGCCGAGAACGCCAGCATGGCGATGACCGACATCTACAGCACGTTCTCTTCATTCCGCCGCAAGCGCGATGCTTTGCTGGCGGCATTATAGTCTCTGACTATGTCTCGGAACCTCGCATCGGGTGGGGTTCCGAGTTTTTTTGTTATGCGACGTGCGAAAAAATTGTGAGTGTGGCAAAAAAACACTACCTTTGCGCTGAAATTCTAATTAAATAGAACACAACTAAATGAACGAGAAATTTGAAATGGTAGCAAAGACCTTCAAGGGACTTGAAGGTGTACTCGCCGACGAGCTTAGGGCTCTTGGTGCTGAGGATGTTACCGAAGGCATCCGCGTGGTGTCTTTCAACGGAGACAAGGAAATGATGTATAAGGCCAACTTCTGCCTTCGCACCGCCCTGCGTGTTCTCAAACCCATCTATAAATTCCGTGCCACCAATCCCGACGACCTCTATGAGCAGGTGAAAATCTTCGACTGGGAACAGGTGCTCGACGTGAACAAGACTTTTTCAATCGATTCAACTACATTCGGCGATGAGTTCAGCCACTCTCGTTTCGTGACCTATCGCGTTAAGGACGCCATCGTTGACTTCTTCACCGAGCGTTACGACAAGCGCCCCTCGATACGCGTGGCCAATCCCGACATTCGCATCGACGTGCACATTGCCGGCGACGAGGTGACCATGTCGCTCGACTCATCGGGCGAACCCCTCTACAAGCGTGGCTGGCGTGAGGCTCAGACCGACGCCCCCATCAACGAGGTTCTCGCTGCGGGTATCATCAAACTCAGCGGCTGGGACGGCGACAGCAACTTCGTTGACCCCATGTGCGGCTCGGGTACATTCCTGGTCGAGGCCGCTCTCATCGCTGCCAACATCAACCCCGGCGTTTACCGCCAGAGTTATGCGTTCCAGTCATGGGCCGACTACGACGAGGAACTCTTCGACAAGATTTACAACGACGACAGCGCCGAGCGCGAGTTCAAGTATAAGATTTACGGCAGCGACATCAATGGCAAGGCTATTGCCATATCGCGTGCCAATGTGCGCCGTGCCGGCGTGAGCAAGATGGTAGAGCTCGAGCTCAAGGCCATCGAGGAATACACCGAGGCTCCCGAGGCTGGTGTTCTCATCACCAATCCCCCCTACGGCGAGCGTCTGCAGGTGGGCAACATCGAGCAGCTCTACACCACCATAGGCGAGAAACTCAAGAAGGTGTTCCGCGGCTACAACGCATGGGTCATCG
>DCGA01000049.1:0-1134 GCA_002314465.1 bacterium UBA1790
ATCAGATTCGTCCCGCTTTCGGTGGCAACATCGTTGCTACCATCGTTAACCCCGAGCACCGTCCCCAGATGGCAACCGTTCGCTCAGGCGTGATGCAGAAGGCTCTCTACACTGGCAAGGCAAAGGGCGAAGTAGTATATCCCGATGTAGCTAAGTATGTTCCCGAGGTAGACTTCGTGGTTAAGGTCCTTGACCGCCACGTTGAGGCTGCAAAGCACAACCTCAAGGGTGCCTGCTATCGTTGTTGCCGGCGGTTATGGCGTAGGTAGCAAGGAGGCATTCGACCAGTTGTTTGCTCTGGCGAAGGAACTCCACGGCGAGGTTGGCGCATCTCGTGCTGCCGTAGACGCTGGTTGGGTTGACCACGACCGTCAGGTTGGTCAGACAGGTGTTACCGTTCATCCCAAGGTGTATATCGCTTGCGGTATCTCTGGACAGATTCAGCACATCGCCGGTATGCAGGAGGCAGGTATCATCATCTCTATCAATACCGACCCCGAGGCTCCCATCAACAAGATTGCCGACTATGTAATCGTTGGCTCGGTTGAGGAAGTTGTTCCCAAACTCATCAAGTATTACAAACAAAACAGCAAATAAGCAATAACGATATGGCAAATTATTATACTGACCATCCTGAGATTGGGTTCCACCTGAATCACCCTCTCATGAAGCGCATCGTTGACCTCAAGGAGCGCAACTATAGCGAGAAAGACCAGTATGCCGATGCTCCCGTTAACTACGAGGACGCAATCGAGAACTATAAGAGAATCCTTGACATCACCGGCGATGTTGCGGCAAATATCATTGCCCCCAACAGCGAGGACGTTGACCTCGAGGGTCCCCACTTGGAGAACGGCCGCATGATTTATGCTTCTAAGACCTACGAGAACCTTGACGTTACTCGCAAGGCAGGTCTTTGGGGCGTGTCTATGCCCCGCCGCTTCGGTGGCCTTAACCTCCCCAACACAACCTTCTCAATGCTGAGTGAAATCATCAGTGCAGCCGACGCTGGTTTCCAGAACGTATGGAGTCTCCAGAGCTGTATCGACACTCTCTACGAGTTTGGTAGCGAGGAACAGCGCGCTAAGTACATTCCCCGCATCAGCGAGGGTGAGACCATGTCTATGGACCTTA
>DCGA01000049.1:1243-1799 GCA_002314465.1 bacterium UBA1790
ATGGTGACAGCGACATCCACCTGGTACTTGCTCGTAGCGAGGAAGGCACTAAGGACGGTCGCGGTCTGTCAATGTTCATCTACGACAAGCGCGACGGTGGTGTTGACGTTCGTCACATTGAGCACAAGCTTGGTATCCATGGTTCACCCACATGTGAGCTTACTTACAAGAACGCTAAGGCGGAACTGTGCGGTAGCACTCGCCTCGGTCTCATCAAGTATGTGATGGCTCTTATGAACGGTGCTCGTCTGGGTATCGCTGCTCAGAGTGTCGGTGTTGAGCAAGAGGCTTACAATGAGGCACTCGCCTATGCTAAGGAGCGTGCACAGTTTGGTAAGAAGATTATCACCTTCCCCGCTGTTTACGATATGCTCAGCCGCATGAAGGCAAAACTCGACGCAGGTCGTTCACTGCTTTACATGACTGCACGTTACGTTGATATCTACAAGGCTCTTGAGGACATCGCTCGTGAGCGCACACTCACTCCCGAAGAGCGCCAGGAGATGAAGAAGTACTCTCGCATCGCCGATGCATTCACTCCCCTTGCCAAGGGTAT
>DCGA01000049.1:1935-2134 GCA_002314465.1 bacterium UBA1790
CTATCTACGAGGGTACAACTCAGCTGCAGGTTGTTGCCGCAGTTCGTTATATCACTAACGGAACTTACCTCACTCACATCAAGAGCATGCTCGAGGCTGAGGTTGCCGACGACCTGAAGCCCTTGAAGGCTCGCGTTGAAAAGCTCGTTGAACTCTATGAGGAGGCTGTTGCAATACTCAAGGGTAGCGAAATCGACGT
>DCGA01000049.1:2149-2407 GCA_002314465.1 bacterium UBA1790
CACGACTTCCTGGCTCGCCGTCTCTACGACATGACTGCCGAGATCATCATGTCTCTGCTCATCCTCGATGACGCAAGCAAAGCTCCCGAACTCTTCGCTAAGAGCGCTAACGTATATGTAAACATGGCCGAGGCTAATGTAAACGGTCACTACACTTACGTTAAGAACTTCAACCCCGAAGACCTCGCAAACTTCACTCAGGAATAATCTACTGATTGCACATAAAACAAAATGGGAGGCTCAATTTGAGCCTCCCAT
>DCGA01000049.1:2449-3331 GCA_002314465.1 bacterium UBA1790
TTTTTAATCTCCAAGTTTGAAATTCACAGGTAATACATAACTCATTTTAACCGGTACACCGTCAACAATAGCAGGATTGAAACCTTTTAACAAACCACACACTCTCACCGCCTCGGCATCAAGCAAAGGGTGAGAAGACTTCAATACTTTTACATCCTCTACCTCACCGCTTATGTTTACGACAAATGAGATTACACTTTGTCCTTCTATCTTCTTGAGAACCGCATCTACGGGATAATTAACGTTTTCATAAAGAAAGCGCATCAACGCATTCAGACCACCAGGATACTCCGGGACATAGTCTGCTTTAGCATTATATAATTCTGGCAGTACAAAATCCACATTAACGAATAGTTGGGAACGAACAGGCTTGCCATTCCTCATTGCAGGTTTGAACTTAGGGAATGTCTTGCACACTCTAATGGCTTCCTGTTCAAGTGCCGGGTCAATAACGCTATAACGTTCCACCTCATCAACCGCACCGGTTTCGGTAACATAAACGACTACTGTGCAACGTCCTTCAACGCCCTTCTCAATGGCACTATGCGGGTAATACATGTAAGTGTCAATCCATTGTTTCATAGCCTCTTCGCCACCTGGAAATTGGGGTAAAATAACGTTTTGAGCCATAGCGGCAATGGCAAGCAAGACGACAATTGTGATTGTAAAAAATCTTTTCATAGTCAATAAGATATAGATAGCAACAAATTAGTAAAAAGCAAAAAACGAGCCATATTGGTCCCGTGTCGTGGCGACACACTATGCTCGTTTTTTAGGTTAACCTTGTAGGGCTAGTTGATTAGGCGTTCTTTGCCTTAGCAACGATAGCCTTGAAAGCCTCGGGGTTATTCATTGCCAGGTCGGCAAGAACCTTGCGGTTGA